>CAZBYM010000059.1:0-13499 GCA_964495745.1 uncultured Chryseobacterium sp.
CCTGACAAGTTCGTTACGCCCGATTTTGGCTACTTCTGCCTAAATTAGCGCCGCACACTTTTACATGGATTTTACTTTCGGAAAACAATACCATCGTTGGCTCTATTTCATTGGGTTGATGGGAATCGCAGCCGGGCTTTCGGTCTCAAAGGTTCTCATTAGCATTGGTACGATCTGGATTGGGGTCAATTGGCTATGGGAGGGCGGATACAGCTCAAAGTGGCGATTGTTGCTGGCGCGTCGATCGGTTCTTATTCTCATTTCCATTTTTGTACTTCACCTGATTGGTTTGTTGTGGACTTCCGACTTACAGGATGGGCTGCATGACGTTCGAATCAAGTTGCCGTTGCTCATCATTCCACTTGTCGTTGGAACTTCAGAACCTCTCAACAAAAAACAATTTGAATCGCTATTGATCTTGTTTTGTATTGGTGTGATTTTCGCCAGTGTCCGAACTTATCTGATCGCTACAGGAACAATCTATAAAAAAATTATTGATTTGCGACAAGCATCCGATCTGGTACCGCTGATCCGTCTTGCTTTGTTTTCTGCGTTATCGATTTTGTTATTTGGAAGATGGTTTTTCCGAAATACAGAATGGTATATCCGCGTTGCGTGCGTGCTTGGAGGATTATGGCTGTTGTGTTTTATGATATATATGCAATCGCTCACAGGACTTGTTGTATTGGTTGCCTCAACTACACTCATCGCCTGTATCATGACGATTTTGAATAAGAGAAAAAAATTATTCATTGCCATGATGGCCGTTCTCGTACTCGTACTATCCTGGTGTGGGTTTTATGTAGTCAGAGCGTACAACGATTTTTATGCGTTACGCGGCAACGAAATTCCAAAGTTGTATTCTCATTCTGTAACAGGTCAAGCTTACGAACACAGCCTTGATATTCCGATTTACGAAAACGGAAACAAGGTGATGGTCAATGTATGTTGGGTTGACTTGATGTGTGAATGGAACAAGAGAAGCGAATTCCTATTTCAAAAAAGCCGTGACCGAAAAGGCGGATACATTGCTTTCACGCTCACTCGCTATCTTGCATCGAAAGGGCTTTCAAGAGATTCCATTGGTGTATCAAAATTAAGTGAAACGGAAATTCGTGCGATAGAGAATGGTTCCACTAATTATTTAGATGGAGAACGAAATCCCATTGAGAAACGCGCTTATCAGGTATTTTGGGAAATGTACAACTACTTCCACGGAGGAGACCCAAGCGGAAGTTCAATCACCATGAGGCTGGAAGTTATTTCTGCTGCATTGCATAATTCTGCGGCACGTCCGTGGATTGGAAGTGGAACTGGAAGTCAAATGAAAACGTACACGGCATATTATGCTTCAGCTGATACTCGACTTCAAGAAAAATGGCAGTGGCTGCATGCACACAATCAGTTTTTGTCAATCGCTGTTACGTTGGGAATTCCGGCAGCGTTGTTTTTTATTTTCTCGTTGTGGTGGCCGGCGCGAAGTATGAGAAGGTGGAAGAGTTTTCTTTATGTCGCTTTTTTTGTAATAGTGTGTCTTTCTTTCCTTGATGACGACACATTGGAAACCCAACAGGGTGTGACCTTTTATGCTTTTTTCAACTGCTTGTTGTTGTACGCTATGCCGTTTGCTTCATCGAGGACAAGTCTTGAGCAGCCGGAAGAAAATCCTTCCTGAATAATAACTCCCAAGTAACAATTAGCCAGATAATAACGGGCATCAGAGCTTTCAAGCTATACGGATTGATAAAATGTGTCCGTAAGTATGGAGGAAACAAATCAGTCGGAGAAAGTGCTACAAGAATAAAGGCGGCAATCATTATACTTTTTCGGATCAGATTTTTTTCTCCCATTACAAACCATATGGCGATTCCGCCAAGAGCTATGCAATACGTAGGCGATTCTGCTTTGTGATTGAAAATAACAACCCAGATTAATACAGAGCATAAATACATTAATCGAAATGAATGTTCTTTGAATTTCGAAATGCGCATTAATGGCAAAACGAGAAGGAGTGCTCCGGGAATGAGAAAGTAAATATCTGCTGCATGCAATCCAACTGTGCGTTCCATTAATGTCATGAATGAAAAGTTCTGCTCATGCGCAGGATCGTTTGCCACCAACTCAAACCAGCTGGTATACTGCATCATTAATGTGTCCCATGAGACGACGATCAGTGGGAGCAAAGCAAATGCCGCTACGAAAAATAGTCCACCAAGTATTGATTTTATTTTGTGCGGATAGAATACAAACAACAGCGCAGCCACAGCTGCAAATAGTTTGATGTAAAATCCCACACAAATAAGTAGCAAAGCAGTGAAAGGTTTTCCCTTCTCAAAGTAAACGAATGCTCCGATAATCAGGCCGAGCATAAGTCCATTGCTTTGTGCATTCTGAACGGAGCTTAGCAGTTCAATAAAAAGAAGAAACAAAATGAACGTTTTTTCTTTCTGTTGGATTTGCAATTTGCTGACAGCCCAAACCGGTGCGAGCATGTTTAGCAGATTCCAAATAATAATTCCAAAAATCCGAGGCACAAATGCAAACGGTGCCATCATGACGGCGAAGGTTGGACTGTATTTGAATAAGTCGTAATGATCATCCGGATATGCCGCATACAAATCAAGACCAGCGAGCAAATGATCAAATGACTTTTCAAAAATCACATAATTGTTGAATGAACTATCACCAAGGAAAATGCGGTGAACAGAAGCGATTACAGAAACTGTGGAAAACAATATCCATAAAAATGATGGAGTGAACAACCATGGAAAGCGTTCTGAAAATAGTTTCCTCATGATCGCTTCCTGTCCCATAGCGCTACCAGTTTCGTGTACTTTTGAAACGTTTCAAACGCTGTTATTCTACAAATAACCCACCCATATTTTCCATCTAAAAAGCCTGCGTTAATGAGGTAGTTTCTCACGAATTTCGCGCCCGCTTTAATTATTGCCAATAGAATACTGGATTTGTTTCCTTTATTAAAAGCGGCTTGAGCAGCAATTGAAGAAAATTTATCGGCTTGCCTGTAATGTTCTTCAATTGAATAATAACTGTAGTGCAGAATATTTCCGGAAAGATGTTTGGTCTTCGCATGTGTGTCAATCAGTTCATAACGATCGTGCGGATTTTGCCCCGTCCATTTTCCTTTTGTACTATCCCACAATCGTAATTTGGTGTCGGGATACCACCCGCAATGACGAATCCATTTGCCGCAATAATTGGTCAGTCGATTCATTGTATATCCATCGTGCGACCAATTCTTTTTTGCGGAAATAATTTCTGCGCTCAACTCTTCATCCGGAGCTTCATCGGCGTCCAAGGAAAGAACGTGTTGAAATTTTGCCTGAGTAATTGCCCAGTTTTTCTGTTCAATGTGACCTTCAAATGTGTGTTGAACAAAACGTACTCCTTTCTCAAGGCAAATCGCTTCGGTACGGTCTTTCGAAAATGAATCGACAACAACTATATCATCAGCGAAAACCTTTACAGAATCGAGGCATCTCGCGATATTCCGTTCTTCGTTAAAAGTGATGATGACTACTGAGAGTTGAATGGCCGGCATTGGCGTAAAAATAGGGAATAAGCCTCCGAACTCCATACTCCATACTCCGAACTTATTCTACCTTTGAATTGTGACCGACATCACTGCTCTCATCACTTCAATGCAATCGGGCGACCGCAAAGCTCTGGCACGTGCAATTACGCTGGTTGAAAATGACCTTCCGGGAGCGCAGGAACTTCTTTTGCAGATTAATTTTGAAAAAGTTCCTCCCGTAATTGGTGTGACCGGTCCTCCAGGTGCAGGAAAGAGTACGCTAATTAATGCATTGATTACGAAATTCACATCTGCAGGAGAGCGCATTGCTGTTATTGCAATTGATCCAACTTCTCCCTTCACATCCGGGTCATTGCTTGGAGATCGCTTGAGAATGCCCGAACATTTCAATAATCCTCTGGTATTTATTCGTTCGTTGGCGACGCGTGGTTCACTCGGCGGATTATCTGCGAAAGCAATCGAAATCACGGACTTGATTCGCACTTCCGGATTTGACCGTATTATTGTGGAAACGGTCGGTGTGGGGCAATCAGAAGTCGAGATTGCTGGATTAGCTGACATTACAATTCTGGTGCTTGTTCCGGAATCTGGCGATGATATTCAGGCGCTTAAGTCGGGTATTATGGAAATCGCAGATATTTATGTGATCAATAAATCTGATCGTCCAGGTGCTGACCAATTTGCAATGAATATTCAGCATTTGGTTCACAATGTGCACGATGAGACTCAAGTTCGTATGATTGTGAAAACGGTAGCATCATCAAATCAAGGTCTAGATGAATTGATGACAGCAATTCAAGCTTTGGCTCATTCACGTATTGATCCACAAAAGCGAACGTTGTTGTACGCAGAAAAAGCGTGGAAACTGATAAGTCAGTCCAGAATGAAGGATCTGTCCAAACAGACTTTGACTCATGCGATATTGAGCGAAGTAAAAACCGGTCAATTTCATCTTTACAGGTTTTGCACAAAATATACCGGGCAATAAACTTGATAATCCGGCAATAAGTGCTTTATTTTAGTAGCGAGTAGCCCCATGAATTGCCTGATCATCGACGATGACGAAATTGCCCGTAAATCAGTTGAACACTGTATTGGGAAGACCGCGTTCTTAACCCTCGAGGCTTCATGTTCAGGAGTAGCACAGGCTCTTGAAATTATTCGTAATCGTCCGATCGATCTTATTTTTCTTGATGTGGAAATGCCTGAGATGTCGGGAATGGATTTTCTGAGAACATTCAAAGACATTCCTCAAATTATTCTCATCACCGGCAAGAAAGAATATGCGGCTGAAGGCTTTGATTACGATGTAACAGATTTTCTGCTCAAGCCGCTCGATTACCCTCGTTTTCTGAAAGCTGCGAACAAAGCACTACAGATTCATCAATCGCTCGAAGTGAAAGGGGAGAATGGAGAGGATTCACTTTTCATTAAGAAAGAGAGTTCTCGTTTTGTAAGACTGGCTTTTCGCGATGTTCTTTACATTGAAGCGCTCGCCGATTACGTGAACATTTACACATTGGATGGAAGGCATACAATTCTTTCAACGATGAAATCTATCGAAACAAAACTTCCGCAGCGGGAGTTCATGCGGATCCATCGCTCTTTCATAATTCGGCTTGACAAGATTGCTGAAATTGAAGAGAATGCCGTGACTATTGGCGGCAAGTCAATTCCAATAAGCAGATCCAATAAAGAGGATTTGTTCCGCAGATTGAAACTCATGTGATTCATTGGTCGCGTTAGTTTTACGTTTCGTCGGAAAACTCATTCCAAGTGTCGTAATTATTATTCATTGAAGTATTTTTGTGCGAATTTTGTTTCTGACAAAGGGAATGAAGATGGGAGAAGACATTTACCGTAGAGAGTTGCAGACTGAAAAAAGAGAAATGCAAATCACATTGATCCGTGAAACGCACCCTGTTTACGTCGGATTTAATTTCAATGCATATAGTGATTACAAAGTTGAAGAAATGTACCGGATATTAGTCATTACCGGAACTCAAGGTGGGAGGGATACGGAAGTGCAAACAAATGTGTAGGGGTTATGCTGTTTTGTACTTTCGTTAGAAGGGTGCCGTAAGGCACCCTTCGTCATTAATGGATATTTCGGGAGAATATTCGCTCAAGGTAGATTAACTTAGTAACGTATGATTGCGAAGCTGTTCAAGGAAATTGGTAAAAATTATTTGTCAGAGCGACTCTTGTTTCTCGCTATTTCTGCCGGACTACTTTTCGATGGGTTCATCAGCGGAACGATGAATACATTATCTGACGAAACAATTCTGCGTGTCATTTTTTCAACGTTTTGTGCGACAGAATTTTTGTTCACCATTGTTTTTACTTTTAGCAAACCCGTGGTACGTTGGTTAGCTTATGTTACCATTGCAATCCTGGTGATGTTCGCTGCTTTTTTGTGTTACAAAAACAGTTTTAGTTTTGATGACTCGCTCACCTATATAGGTGTTTACGTTATATGCAGTCTGTATTTCCGAAACACGCGCGATTTGCTGGTGTATCTCGCCATTGGCCTGGTGTTGGTGCTGTTCGTTATGCTTGTAACTGATGATCCGCAGATTGACACAGGAAAATATTTACTGCGGTTATCATTTGGCGGGCTTCTTGTATTTTGCCTGTCGTTGGGAACGCGAATGGTGCATGGACGGATCGCAAAAATTTCCAAAGAAATTCAGGAACGAAATCGTGCACTGGATGAGACAAGAGCCGTATTGGAAGAGCGACTTACTCGCGATCAACTCTTGGCAATGGTGGCCAGTCGTGCGAACGCAATTGTGATGATTACTGATAAGGACGATGTTGTAGAATGGGTGAATGAAGAGTTCACCAAGATCACAGGATACGAGGCTTCCGAAATTATTGGTAAACGTCCTGATATTCTGCGCGGTCCGGAAACCGATCTGGAATCAATTGAGAGGATTCAGACGAAAAAAAGAAGCGGCGTTTCATTTCACGATGAAATTCTTAACTACCGAAAAGATGGAAAGCCGATCTGGTTGCAAATGCACGTAACACCACTTACCGACAACGAGAATCACGCAGAATATTATGTAGCCATTCAGGAAGACATCACAGAAAGTAAAACCACAAGTGAAGAATTGCGAAGAAGTCGGGAATTGCTAAAAGCTGCCCAGCGCCAGGCCAAAATCGGAAGTTGGGAGTGGATGATGGATGCTGAGGAAATGCATTGCAGCGAAGAAATGTGTCGGACACTGGGAATAACGTTTGCTGAACGAATTCCGGTAAGCCACGTGTTCAGTTACATTCATCCTGTTGATGTTGGTGTTGTAAAGCGTTCTGTTGAAGATTCTATTCGGAGAAAATCGCCGTTCGAGCTGGATTGTCGAGTGGTATCTGCTGGACTAACACGTTATATCTATATAACAGGTCAATCAAATGAATCGCGAGACGGACGTGTTTCAGGATTGTTTGGAACCATTCAGGACATCACAGAACGCAAGCATATTGAAGAGGAAATGCGTGTTGCTGAAAAGCAATACAGAAGTCTCTTTGAGCATTCGCAGCACATGATTTGTATGCACGATCTGGAGGAAACAATTTTGTCAATTAATCCTGCAGGGGCACATACGTTAGGTTACGAACCGGAAGAATTAATTGGCAGAAGCGTGCGTTCACTTGTTCCCGTTCGGTATCACGGTGAATTCAAAACTTACATGGATGAAATCCGAAAGCATGGAACGCATTCGGGATTGATGCGGATGATTTTGCGAAATGGTGAAGAGACGATTTGGATGTACAGCAATATTCGCCTTATTGACCCGGAAGGGAATCCATTTGTTTTGTCGAGTAACGTGGAAATTACCGGACGTTACCTGATGGAGAAAGAATTAAGAGGCGCAAAAAAATTAGCAGAAGAAGCCCTTATTTCAAAAGATCGTTTCGTAGCGAATATAAGTCACGAACTGAGAACGCCTATGAATGCTATTGGCGGATTTACAGAGTTGCTTCGAAAAACAAATCTCAATATCGAGCAAGGTGAATATACTTCTGCTATAGGAATGGCGACGGAGAATCTTACGGCGATGATCAACGACATCCTGGATGTTGCTAAAATAGAAGCTGGAAAAATTGAATTTGAACGTCGTGTATTCAATGTGCGCGACATCATGCGGAAATCACATATTCTTCTTTCTCCGAAGGCAGACCGCTCCGGAATTAAGTTTACATGGACATGCGATAACAATGTGCCAACGTATGTGGTTAGCGACGATCTGCGCTTAACGCAAGTTCTCGTCAATCTGGTTGGTAATGCGGTAAAGTTTACCGAAAAAGGATTTGTAAGTTTCGGTTGCGATATTAAATCTGAAACCGAAAAACAGATCAATTTACTTTTCTGGATCGAAGATTCGGGTATCGGAATTCCAAAGGAGAAATTGGAAATGATTTTTGATCCGTTCACACAGGCTTCTGCCTCGGCGAATAGAAAATATGGCGGAACAGGTCTTGGACTTACAATTGTAAAAGACCTGGTTGAACTGCAGGGGGGAACAGTCCTCGTTCAAAGTGCAGAGGGAATAGGCTCCCGCTTCGAAGTAATTTTGCCAGTGGAAAAAATAGATTCGGGAATGATTCAACAGGTTGATGTTGCCTTGCAACCAATCGAACATCCAGGTAATGTTCGTGTTTTACTTGTTGAAGATCACTTGCTCAACCAGCAACTCGCTTTGCGACTCATCCATGATTTTGGATTCACAGGCGCGTTAGCAGTGAATGGTCGTGCAGCAATTGAAATGTTGAAGGAGGAAAAATTTGAGGTTATATTGATGGATCTTCAAATGCCGGACATGGATGGATATGATACTACGCAGTACGTGCGCCAGAAAATGAATATTCAAACTCCAATCATTGCCTTAACAGCGCATTCTTCTTCCGGCGAGAAAGAAAAGTGTTTGGCACTCGGTATGAATGATTACATGACAAAACCATATCGTTCCAAGGATTTGTATTACAAAATTGTACGCGCAATAAGCAGCACGCCTGATGATGTAAAAAAACCGGAAGCCGATACAGTGATCTATTCCACGCCGTTGAAAGCATTGGCTGCCGGAGATAAGGATTTCGAATTGGATATGCTTATGATGATGCTGAAATCCTTTCCGGAAGATTTTCAGAAAATGGAATCAGCTCTTGCTAAGGGAGACGCCGCGACAATGAAATCAATTGCGCATCGCTTGAAATCTTCGATCGCATTGGTGGGCGAGGAGCGACTGAATAATATTCTCGTAGCGATAGAAGATGCAAATGGGAATATCGAAATTGTGGAGGACGAGGCGAGAAAATTTCTGGAAGAGAAAGAAAAATTGTTGATCAGAATTGAGAAGCAAGTCGAAGTGTTGAAATAAAGAATTTCCCTTTATTCTTGCCAGTACACTCTTTTCACTCTTGGAGAAACGTTGGTTAAGACTTCGTATGAAATTGTCCCCATGTCTTTTGCTAATTCTTCAATGGAATGTTCATTGTCGAAAACTATCACATCATCACCTTCTTTGCACTGGATCCCTGTTACATTCAACATGCACATGTCCATGCACACATTTCCAATAATTGCCGCTGGTTTCCCATTCACCCACATTTTCCCTTTCCCGTTGCCAAGAACACGATGTAAACCGTCGGCATAACCTATTGGAACAGTCGCAACCATGATGTTCTCTGTTGCAATTCCTTTTCGACTATAACCAATTGTTTCACCTGCATTCACTTGCCGAATTTGCGAAATAGTTGTGCGTAGTGTGCTTACATTTTTGAAATATTTCTGATCGTCGGGTTCCACTGCAATTCCATATAGTCCGATTCCGAGACGAACCATTTCAAATTGCGCATCGGGAAACCGGAGTATTCCGGAAGAGTTCAGAATGTGGCGCATAAACGGATACGTGAAATGTTTTTTCATTTCGTCGCAAATCCGCGAAAAAAGTTTTATTTGTTTGCGTGTAAAATCATCGTGTTCCGATTCATCGCTGGCAACAAGATGTGAGAATACAGAAGCAATTTTCAGATCTTTCGAATTTTTTAAGCGCACCACAAGTTCATTCAATTCGTCTTCTGAAAATCCAAGTCGCTTCATTCCTGTGTCAAACTTAATATGCACAGGCACCGGTTCTGTATCAGGATGAGTTTTGCGGTATTTTCTTGCAGCTTCTTCGAACAATTGCAAAACACGGAACGAATAAATTTCCGGCTCCAATTTGTTCAGTATCATCGTATCGAAACTCTGCTCCTCCGGACTCATTACCATAATCGGCAACGAAATTCCGTTCCGACGTAGGTCTGCGCCTTCATCTGCATATGCGACTGCGAGATAATTCACTCTATGAAATTGAAGAATGTTCGCAATCTCAAAACTTCCGCTTCCATACGAAAAAGCTTTCACCATCACCATCAGTTGCGTTCCGGGATTCAATCTTGAGCGAACATAGTTCAGATTGTGAACCACGGCACTCAAATCAATTTCAAGAACTGTCTCGTGCGATTTCTGCTGTAATAATCTGCTGATGTTCTCAAACTCAAATGCACGCGCACCTTTGAGAAGAATTGTTTCATTGTGGAACCAGGATGATTCAAAAGCTTCAATAAAGTCTCCTGTTGATTGAAAAAACGAAGCAGGCAGATCAACGAATCTTTCATGTTGCCTTGAAACCGCTGCTCCAATTCCAATAAAGCGATGAACGTTTTTCGATTTCAGTAATGAAGCGACTTCTGTGTACAACTCTTTCTCATCGCGACCACTTTGAAGAATATCAGAGAGAATTACGGTGCGTTTGACATGCTGTTGTTGCTGATTCAAAAAATCCAACGCCACAGCTAATGAGCCGACATCAGAGTTGTAACTATCGTTGATTACCGAGCAGTTGTTCAATCCGCCTTTTAACTCAAGGCGCATCGCAACTGGGGCGAGATGAGCAAATCTTCTTGTAATTAGTTCATCCGCTTTGCCAAAATGCAGGAGAAACGCCCAGCAATGAATCGAATTTTCAACTGAGGCATCATCGATAAAAGGAATACTTATTTCGCGAAAACTATTTTCAAATATTCCTTGAATTGTTGTGCCTGTCTTGCTCTTGTTCACTTTCGAAATCTGCAAATCAGCTTTGATTCTTCGCGACCATGTAAATGTTGCAACTCCAAGCTCTGCAATTTCTTTGTGCAATGCAGCATCATCTTTACAATAGATAATGTTTTTTGCATTCGCTGTCAGACGAAGCTTTTCTTTTGCCTTCTCAAGCCGCCCCGAAAAATTCTCGTCGTGTGCCGAGCCGAGATTTGTAAACAGTACAATTTCCGGACGGATAATCGCATTTAGTTTTTCCATTTCTCCACTTCGAGAGATTCCGGCTTCGAAGATCCCAAGCGTATGGGTTTCGTTCATCTGCCAGACAGAGAGTGGAACTCCTACCTGCGAATTATAACTTTTTGGGCTGCGTACAATGGAAAAATCATCGCGAAGTAATTGCCATAGCCATTCCTTGACAATAGTTTTTCCGTTACTACCTGTGATGGCAACAACAGGCAATGTAAATCTACTGCGATGTTTGGCTGTAAGTTGTTGTAAGGATTCAAGGGTGTTTTTTACTACAACAAAACTCGCATCCGGACAATTCAGTATATGACTTTCCGAATCATTCGAAATCAGGAATGATCGAATTCCTTTTTTGTAGAGATCGCCAATGAATAAATGTCCGTCGTGACGTTCGCCTTGAATTGCGACGAAGAGAACATTCTGCGTGTAATTCACATTACGGCTATCAATAAGCAAATGCTGAATTACGGGATTGGTGTTTGCCCCGGAAAGTATTCCGTCACACGCACTTGCAATTTCTTCGAGTGAGTACGTCACGGGTGCGGATTGAGAGTTGGTTCTTCGGCAATTGCACGATCATAACAATCGCGGCATAGCGGTTCGTAACTATCTTTTTCTCCCAGCTGCACAAGATCGCTTCCTCCAACTATTCGATGTGAATGATTCGCGAGATGACCACAACGCATGCAGATCGCGTGTACTTTGGTTACATATTCCGCTGTTGCCATCAATGCAGGAACAGGTCCAAATGGTTGTCCGCGAAAATCCATGTCCAGTCCTGCAACAATTACACGAACGCCTTGTGACGCCAATTGGTTGCAAACCTGAATCAAGCCAAAGTCGAAAAATTGTGCTTCGTCAATTCCTACTACATCAACATCGCTGGCGAGCAAGAGAATATTAGCTGAGCCTTGAACGGGTGTAGAATGAATTTCGTTGGAATCGTGCGAAACTACTTTAACAACGTCGTATCGGACGTCGACTGCAGGTTTAAAAATTTCCACTTTCATTTTCGCAAATTGCGCACGTTTCATGCGTCGAATCAACTCTTCGGTCTTGCCGGAAAACATGGATCCGCAGACGACTTCAATCCATCCGCGGCGCTTTTGACTATGTTGAACGTTTTCGAGAAACATGATTTGTTGTGTAGACCGATGGGTTGGAAAATACTACCTTTGCCTTCGATTCTACAGGCACAAATCTAACTAAAAAAGCCCCTCTTCTTCCACGAGGAAAACCTTCCGATCCGGTCATGAGTATGCAAAAAGCGAACAAAAACGAAGTCAGAAAAGAGATTGCCGCTTTGATCGAAAAGATTAAGGAACAGTCTGACAGAATTGGGGCGCAACGCGAAATACCGCAGGATGATGTTGATGTTATTCTGCATCGGATAGAAGAGTTGCATAGAATGGCGGTAGTTTGGAGTTATTTGAATGCGTTGCCTCTGTCCTCGACGGAGTTTATCCAAGCGAAGGAAGGACTCGACCTGACAACTGAGCTGTCGCCCTCGACTCCGCTCGGTCTGACAACAGAGCTACCGAACGAGAAGCCATTACTTGACGCGACAACCAGTGTTGTGAATCCCGAACTCGAAACTCCGGAACCCGGAACGTTTTCAACCTCGACGGAGTTTATCCAGACGAAGGAAGGGCTCGGTCTGACAACGGAGCTACCAAAAGAGAAGCCATTACTTGACGCGACAACCAGTGTTGCGAACTCCGAACTCGAAACTCCGAAACACGGAACACTTTTGAAAGACATACGGAGTTTTGTCGGCTTCAACGAAAAAATCATGTACGTGCGGCAGTTGTTTGGTGGTGATGCTTCTGCTTACGATAGCGCGTTGAATCAATTCAACTCAATGAACTCATTTGAAGAAGCGGAAGTTTTGTTGGCACAACTTGCAGGCAATTACTCCTGGAAGAAAGATGCAGAGGCCGTTGTAATTTTCATTCAGACTATCAATCGTCGTTTCTCTTAAATATGAATCAACCGCGTGCTTGCATTCTGAGTATTTCATTCCTGTTTTCAATTGGAATAGCTACAGTATCAGCACAAGATAAAGCTTACGCCCGTCGTATTATTGACACATTGGCTTCGCCCACCATGCATGGTCGTGGATACGTGGCAAATGGCGACAAGCTCGCCTCCGATTATATTGCGAACGAATACAAATCATTCGGATTAATCGCATTTGAAAAAAGCGGAAGTTATTTCCAGGAATTTTCTTTTCCTGTAAATACATTTCCCGGCCGAGTAGAAATGACATTTTATTTTTCCGGAGGAACGGAAGAAAAATGTGAACCTGGAGATAAATTTCTTGTGCGAAGTTCATCGCCAAGTATAAAAGGTCACTTCAAAGTAGTGCGACTCGATTCATCTATCGTTAGTTCGAGAACGAGATGGGATCAGTTTATGGCGACGGATCACAAGAAAAATTTCGTGCTTGTCGATACTGCTGGCGTGAAAGACAAGCAGGAAATGACGAAGATGATCAACTTCGTGAAGTATCCTGTGAATGTGAAGGGAATATTGTTGCCTGTGAAACTGGAGCACCTTGAAGGATCTGATAACTGTACGCGATTGACACCTTGGGATTTCTCAATG
>CAZBYM010000060.1:0-13434 GCA_964495745.1 uncultured Chryseobacterium sp.
CGCATTCAGCATCTCAACCTAATGATGGTTGATTCAATATTCCCCGAAATACTTGCAGAGGTTGTAATGATCGCATGGAAAGCAGGCCCGTACTCTACGGAGTTGGCGTTGAAGAAACTCGCTGCACGTTGTCACTTCGATCGAGCTTTTGCTTCACAGTATTATCGTGCCAAATTCCACCACTTTTTCGAGCTTCTGTTCTTCTCAAATATTGCTTCACTCGAAGTCTGCAACGGAGCAATCGATAATACCAGGGTGTATTGTTTCAGGAATGCTTTTGGAACAGTTGAATTCTTCTCCTTATTGGAACAATACAGTTTATATGAATTTGCTTTGAAGCATTCGATTTGTTTCGTGCACGCAATGAGGAAAAGCAGAGGAATAAAAACTTTAGAAATTTCTGTGCGTATGGCCACTCTCCGATAGGACAGTTCAACATTTTTTCTTGTGTGATTGGCAGCAGTAGTGCCCATGCGCCATCACTCTCGAGGAATTTTTTCTGAATAAGAGTTTGTGAATTCGTTCAACCACCAATGAACATTTCCCGATTTACAAAACAAATTGTCCGTCCGCAGTGGCGGAGAATGACGACTATCCATTTCACGAATATCATTTTGTGGAGGAAGCAGAAAAGCCGGAAGCTAGTGTAGAATCAATCGAAGCATTCGTTTCTCGCATCTCCGCAACACCCTTGAAGGGTGGGGACTCTCCAAGGGTGGGGACTCTCCAAGGGTCCTAACCCTGCAAGGCATCTTAAGGCTTTCAGGGTTGAGACCCTAGGGCACCCTCTCCAACCCTTTGTAGGTTATAACCTTTTCAAGGTTGATTTTGACGCTCAGCCTCGATTTCCATATTCCCTTCATGGCTTAAACCCAATTCTTTTTCGCGGCGGTAGTTCTGGATTCAACAATTTTTTCAATGCTTTGAAGATGACCAAAATTTCGTCTTCATGTTTTTTATGTCGATCATCCTGTTTCAGAACTTTTGCTTCCAGCTTTTCAAGTTTCAATAATATATCTTTTTGCGTAATCAGCATTTCACGCATTCTAGTGAAGATCCGGATAATCTGAATGTTCACATCAATTGCAGTTTCGCTGGTAAGCACGCTTGACAACATTGCCACGCCTTGTTCGGTGAATGCATAAGGCATTTTCCTGATTCCACCCCAACCGGAATCCTTATCAGAACTTGATATCACAATTTGTGATATCAAATCATCCCACTCAGATTCCGATAACTGAAACATAAAATCCTCTGGGAACCGGCGTAAATTTCGTTTCACAGCTTGGTTCAACACCCTTGTTTCAACCCCATACATTGCAGCCAAATCCCGATCGAGCATCACTTTTTTACTTCGAAGGAGATAAATTGAACTTGCAATTTTCTGTTCTGAAATGAGGATGAATTTTGACACTATGCCACTAGTTTTTATTCAAACATTATTCCTTCTGTAAGTCGAGAGCTTCGACCTCATTCTTTCGAACAAGTCAGACCACAATACAACAAATCACTTTCTAATTTTTCACTTCCCCACAGATCTCGCTTTGAAAATCGGCAGAAAATTTGTTTTGAGATGAATTGCGTTGTTCTTTTCAGTTTTGCCAAGCTGCGGGTCGTGAATACACTGATTGAATAATGCTTCTGATTTTTCATATTCATCAAGCATCATATACGCCATTGCAAGATTCAGGCGAATGCAAGCCGCTAGCTCCGGATGAATTCGTGCATCTTTATCTGCACTTTCCTGCTTCAGTGCTTTTTCCCAGATATGGATCGCATCGCCAACCAATTTTTGAGATGAAGCAAACTGCCAATTGACATGCGCGTCTTTACGCGTTCTCTTGGTAACGGAATCCATTGCAACTTTAAGAAAGTCCCGCGCCGAGTCGAGGTCAGAATAGTTATGCGATTTCCCTTTGGCATAAGAAATTGGAAAGAACATTTGCATAGCAACATAACCATACTTTGGATTTAATGAATCGGCAATTATTTTCAAGATGGCTTCGGTGGATTTTATTTTTACTTGTGCATCGAGGTCAGCCTGATTCCTGTTATATTCATTTTCCAATGCTGGTTTCGACATGAACGATGTTGGTGCACCAGGCATATTTACATGTTGCGGATATTGAATTTGGGGTGCAACCGTTTGCCGGATATCCAAAGTTGTGTCGCCTTTGAAGTCTACCGCAACAGCTCTGAATTGATAACTTGTTTTTATTTCATAATAGTACGTTGGAACAGAATTGCCATTCACAAGCGCAGGCGCACCTTGAGTGGGTATCTTTCCGTTGATAAAAAAAGGTTCGGTAATTATCGTAACGGCCACTCCCGGACTGGCTCCTGCTGCAACCTGTTTGAGACCAGAGATCAACGTGAAAGGAGTAATGGCTGAAACTGTTGGCACTCCTGTCCCACCGCGTTTGTAACTCACATTAGAAGGATGGTCAAGTAAAACATAAGAAAATGTTTGTTTGCCTACAGGCAATGGTGTTTTGGGAAGTGCTTCACACCACATCGATTCATTATCTGTTTTCACTTTTTGCGCAAGCATTGGTACCGCGATAATCATTGTTAACGTGGTGATCAGAAATATTTTTTTCATGGCTATAATTTTTATTCGGGCAAAAGTGACTAAATGTTTTCGCTCAAGTCGGTATTAAACGTTTGTAAACGGATAAGCCTGATGTGAGCAATGCTCTGTCGTTCTTAATCCATATTCGTCTTTGGAGGTCGAAGAGTCCCGACTCTCCAAGAGTCCCTCCCCCAAAACCTAATCTCTCTCATATTTTCCGCCCAATAATCCTCCAAATTCGCCCAGTTTTGGAAAAAATCCGCTTAACCCGAAAAAAACTTCGGCCAATCCTTTTTCATCTCAAAATATTTTTTTACAATTGCTCCTGAAACCGATTCCCCCTCGGTTGTATTTTTTGTAGTAGTAATATAAAAAGACACCATGAAGGGGGATCGTCCATTCAGGCTGACAACCGCTCAGCGCTTTGCAATTGCAAAACCAATCATTGAAGAATTCAGAGAATGCGCAGAAGATTATCTCGATCGAATCGAAGCGTATCTTACTGTAAAAGGACTGGAAATTCCGCACCTCGGTATTACACGAATCGGATGGAAAGTTTCTGAACGCGAATTCATGATGCGCTCAATTATTCGCTTGCAAATTATCAGCAAAGAAATGATCTCGATGGTCCACACATTTAACGACGAAGAAAATACACTCTTCGAAAGAAAATCAGTGATCCGTTATTTCTGTTATCATCAACTCACGACTGCAAAAATTTACGATCACATTCTCTGGCTCGATGATATCGAAAAACTCGACATTGAATTGTACACGATTATTTCGCAAAAGCGTGAGGAGATTACGGCGCTGAAGAATAAGTTGGGGAATGCGGTGTAGGATGTGCCCGGGAGATAGGAACGTGCAGAATAGGAACGCGGATCAAACGGATTTAACAGATCGACACAGATGATCCGCAATGCGGATCGTGCTTTACACAAGTAACACGAAAGTTCAGATAATCGCAAAGCGATTCAAATCCGCGAAAATCCGTTTCATCCGCTCAATCCTTGCCCTGAGCCTGTCGAAGCACCCGTTCCTATTAAGCACCACAATCGCGCTGCCATTTACAAAAGAAAAATAAAAAACTTCACGACCAGTTCGTCGCACACAATCAGCCTTGGCCTTGCACCTATCATTGTTATTAAGACGTAATCTGCGTTTGAAAACCAATGCGACCCTTATTTTTTGTTCCGTAGATTTTGAGTTGAAGTGGCAGCGATGGCCATTTGCGCAAAGAGGACCATAGAGCCAAGGCTGCAGGTGCGTTGGCGCGGCCTGGGACTCTTGGGCCAATTCGACGATAAAATCAGGAATAAAAAATCAGGTCGCGATTTTTGCTCCACTTTTTCTAAAAAAGTGGATTTTAAAAAACAAAAAAACCGGATCAATTAACAATAACAATACTTCCAGCCGTCACATTCCCTCCCGCCTGCACACTCACCACATACGCGCCCATTCCCAACTCGCCAATATTCAAATCAATCGCGCTGCCAAAAACAAACGGCATTGTGTAAACTTCTCTTCCCGTTCCATCACGAACAATCACTCGTCCGGGCATTCCGCTGATATCCGTGTTCAATACAATTGTAATCGGACCTACAGTCGGATTCGGGTAAATATTTACAATTTCAATTCCTCCTTTGCGCGTTTTTTCTTCGCTTGTTTTCTTGACATATCGCGCGGAAATAATTCCGGCTCCACCTAAACCAATTGCGATACTTGCGGCAAGAGGCCATTTCGATTTTTCTTCAGGAGTTTGAGAAACAGGTTTCGTTTGAGAAATTTCTCCTTGCTCGCCAATCATCGCACGATTCACCGGAAAATTTTCATCCTGCTCATCAATGCGAGCAGCGAGTTCAGGAACTACAGTTCGTATGCGATCAGAATTCACATCATACTTCCCAGGAATTTCAAATTCGAGATTGATGTTGTGGGTTTCGTCAACACCTATGATCGATTTTGAAACATACACCAATTCATAAATCGACATGATCTCTCCATTGATCTTCTGATAAATATTCGTCAACGCCATTGGATCTTGTGTGAAATACGCAGAACCTCCAGACTCGCGCGACATTCTTTCAAGCACCGCACGGTTCGCACCAACACCAAGTCCAACGCAATAGATTGGAATGCCCAACTCCTTTGCTTTCGCGATCACTTCATTGAGCGAATGTTTCGACGCATTGTCTTGCCCGTCTGTCAATGCAACTACAGCTTTTATTCCAACGCCTTTCGCAGTTTCCTCAAGTCCTGCATAAACGCCATCATAAAAAGCAGTTCCACCAACCGCGAACATTCCCTGCACAGTTTTGTTGCTGCGTTCAAAATCGAGGCTCAGCGACATTTTCTCCTGCACGCGATCAGCAAAACCAATTACGGCTACAGCATCTTTTGCAGAATCAAGTTCAGAAATGTACGCTTGCGCTGCGCGTTTCGCATGCCAGATCGGAGGCATCAAATATTCCGGACATGGCGGCATCACACAAATTTTTATCAGCGAGTCGCTGTCTGTTTTCCCTTTGGTGTATTCGCGCATCGTTACCGATTTCCAGATTCCAGGCGTGTGCAAAATACTATCCACCCAATGTTTGTACGGAGAATCTTCAATCATCGATCCTGAGTGATCAATTACAAGAGCTGTATTCACGCGTTGTCCGTTCGATAATTTATTCACGCTGAGCACATCGCATTCTTCTCCATTTTCTGTAACGATCACATTCTTCGTGTTGATGTCCCACATGGGTCTGCCTCCGGGCGACTGCGCGCGGAAGAGCACATTCACACGTGGAAAAGTGTCGGGGTAGATTCGGATGACAGTGTGCGTTGCGGAGTCGGTTGAATAAACTTCTCCATTTATCTGTTCCTGCGCGGGAAGGGAGGTTGATAAAGCTGTAATCGCGATTAAGAAGATCGTTTTCATGGTGAGTCGGTTTGAATGTGCGAGGCAATCAATACAGGCATAATGCAGTAACGAAGGAAAAGATACCGGAGTACAGATATGAAGTAGATTGGTACTTTTTGGGGAGAAATAAGAACGAGGGTGGGGACTCTCCAAGAGTGATCACTCTCCAAGAGTCTCAACGCGGAAAAGGCTCTTATCCAATTCAGGGTTAATACCCTCGCGCAGCCTTTCCGACCCTCGCAGACCTTCTCCGACCCTCTCCAACCTTTTGTAGGTTATAACCTTTTCAAGGTTAGAGAAGCTTAAAGAAACCATAACCAATCATGCGCTTTTCGTATTTTAGTCAAAACTCATGATTGTGCTGCGCTTCATTTTTTTTATTTTCTTTCTCTCATCAACGCTGCACGCTCAGATCACCCTCCGCGGAATCGTACTCGACAGTTCCAACTCCACCAATATTCCATATGCAAACATTCTCGTGAAAGGAACTGTTCTGGGAACAACTACAGATGCTGGCGGAGGCTTCACACTCAAAGTAGATAGTCTGCCGTTGACTTTGGTGGTGCGCTGCATCGGTTACAAAACGAAAGAAGTTCAAGTCGAACAATCATTTTCTCTGGTGTGGATTTCGCTTCCGCGTAACGCGCGAATGCTTGGAGAAGTGGTTATCGAATCCACTCCGTTAAAATGCATTCAGGAAGATAAATCGCTCATGGCTGCTGAATTTGAATTCATGGATAATTATTTACTCGTGCTTGCACATCGCGACTTCAATTCACCATCCAGATTAATGCTGCTCGATGTAACGGGAAAAAATATCAGCACATTAAACGTAAATAGTAATGCGTCGTGGTTGTATCGCGATTGTTTCGGAAATATTCACATGCAAACCAAAGACAGCAGCTGGCAGGTGTATTACGATTACGAAAAAATTCAATTGTTGTATCCAACTACTGTTGAGGAAATGGAAACCCGTCTCTTCGACTGCGACATCTTTTTTTGCGGGAGAATTTTCATGAGCTTTAGTTCGTACAAAAACCAACGTTGCAATTACCTCGCAGCAGCGAACGGTTTCAATACCCGATTCCATTACGCATGCGATACCGGAGGAGTGCATCATATTCAAACGAATTACGACATCCGTTACTTTCTCGAAAAACGAAGGCGTGGTGAAGGATATCCTTATACTGTGCGGTTCATAAAAAAACATCTTACGCAACTGCAAACCGAAGTTCCACTATCCGGAAAAGATGCTGCGTCACTTCAACCACTCAACGCACCACTCGTTCTACACGATAGTTCCATTTGGGTTTTTCAGTTTCTCGATCAGATTGCACTACGGTTCAATGACAAATTACTCATTGAGGATTCCGTTCGGATTTCTTTTCACAACACACGCGATTGGACCGGAAAAATTCTCCGCGATGAAATTACCGACGAACTTTACACCACTTTTCTCTGGGAAGGAACTTTGCGAATTGCCCTTCTCGATCACCAAACTTTTGAGATAAAAAAAGAAACGATTCTGGAGTCAACTCCTTACCCGCTGAATTTGAGAATCAGAAATGGCGTTGCGTATTTTTTGTGGATGGATAGGAAAACGGAAAGTGGGAATCGGATGTTGTATCGATATTGGTTGTAAGACGAGGGTCTTAACCCTCAAAGGCATCTTAAGACTTTCAGGGTTGGGACCCTTGCACACCCTTTGAGGGTATCACGTCTGCAGCAATCCAACATAATTTTCTTAAATTTGAATATGAAAAAGACAACGGTAATCGACGCTTTAAACAAATTTCCAAAAGAGTTTAATCTCGACGATCTCTTAGAGAGGCTCGTCGTAATTGAAAAAATCGACGACGGATTGAAAGATGTGAAAGAAGGAAAAGTTGTTGCTCATGATGACGTGAAAAAACTCATAAACAAATGGCGGAAGTAAAGTGGACTAAAAAAGCCATTGTTGATCTTCAATCAATTTACGCATACATTTCTCTCGACTCTCAATTTTACGCAGAAAGATGTGCAGATAAACTCAGCTCAAGAGTAGATCAACTTATTTTTCATCCACTTTCCGGTCGTGTGGTTCCAGAAAAGGAAGACTCGTCTATTCGTGAACTTATCGAAGGGAACTACAGAATAATTTATCGAGTAGTGAGAAACAAAGTTTATGTCCTTCGTATCCATCACGCTTCAAGATTGATAAAATAGCGAGAAGTCTCGCAGGCCCTCAAAGGCCTCTTAAGGCCTGCCCGCCTTCGGCTTTCAGGCTTGGGACCCTTCTGCACTCTTACACACCCTCACCAACCCTTTGTAGGCTATAGCCTTTTGAAGGTTGTCTCAAAATAAACCACCTCCACCGCCCACCACACTCCCTTCACCGAACTCCTTCCCATTCTAACAACATTTCACTAACTTCACAATCGCTCAATTCCCCCTATGAAAAACGGTTTACTTTCGCTTGTCCTGATTTCTTCAATCGCATCAACTGCGCAAACCAATCATTGGGAAACTGCAGTATATGAAACGGACACGTGGAGCTATGTGGTTCCAAATGCTGAGCCTGACACAAACTGGAGAAAAGTACCTTTCAACGCAACTTCTTGGGCAACCGGACCTGGTGGATTTGGTTATGCCGATGGTGATGACAATACTACAGTTTCACAGAATGAGTCGGTCTTCATTCGAGTTGTTTTCTCTATTGCAGACACGTCCCGAATTGCGGAAGCTGTGCTCAATGCCGATTACGATGATGGTTTTGTTGCGTATCTCAACAACGTAGAAATTGCACGCGCGGATATCGCTACTGCTGGACGTCCTCCATACAACACACTTGCGTCAGCAAATCATGAGGCAGTGATGTACTCCGGTGGCAATCCGGATTATTTCAACATTTCCGAAAACACTCTTGAAGGTCTGATGCTTCCTGGAAATAATGTGCTTGCTATTCAAATTCATAATGTGACTGCAAACTCATCTGATCTCTCCGGACGATTCTGGCTGAGCTTTGGAATCACTGATGCTTCCGTTCTTTTCGGACCAACTCCTGCATGGTTCGTTGCTCCTCTAGTATTCGTTTCTTCTGATCTTCCTATTATCGTTATCAATTCCGGCACGAACACAATTGTTGATGAACCGAAAGTTATGGCCGACATGGGAATTATTTACAACGGCGTTGGTATAAGAAATTACATGACAGATTCATTCAACAATTACAATGGAAAAATTGGCATTGAATTTCGTGGATCATCTTCACAGGGCTTTCCCAAGACACCGTACGGATTTGAAACCTGGGATGTAAATGGGAATGCAATTGATTCTTCATTGTTGGGACTTCCCAAAGAACAAGATTGGATTTTATCACCAAGCTATTCCGACAAATCGCTTTTGAATAATTATCTCACGTACGATCTCGCGAGAAGCATGGGATGGTACGCGCCAAGAGGTGTATTCGTGGAAGTTTTTTTGAACGGAGAATATATCGGCGTTTACATTCTCATGGAAAAAATAAAGCGCGATAACGATCGTGTTGATATTGCGAACCTTCAACCGATCGATATCGCCGGAGATCAAGTTACGGGTGGATACATTATCAAGATCGACAAGACAACTGGTAATGGTGGTGGTGGATGGACTTCTCCCTTTGCTCCAGACACAGCTGATAATGGTCAGACTATTTTGTTTCAATATGAATATCCAAGCGAATTTGCCATCATGCCACAGCAAGAAGCATACATTCAAGCATACGTCGATAGTTTTGAAACCGCTCTCGCCGGACCGAATTTCACAGACACTGCAATTGGATACGCGCATTACATCGATGTGAATTCATTCGTAGATTATTTTTTGCTCAACGAACTTTCACGCAACGTAGATGGATATCGCCTCAGTACGTATTTGTACAAAGACAAAACGAGTAATGGCGGCAAACTCGTGATTGGTCCATGTTGGGACTATGATCTTGCGTGGGGAAATGCAGATTACTGTTTAGGCAGCGACACTTCGGGATGGGCGATTGACATTGCAATTCCATGCGGCACCGGCTTCTGGCAAGTTCCGTTTTGGTGGGATCGTTTATTGCAGGACACGTCATTTCAGAATAAAGTAAAATGTCGCTGGGAAGAATTGAAACAAACTGTTCTCTCGGTGAATTATCTGCACAACTATTGCGACTCAATGGAAATTTATCTGACTGAAGGTACAGGAAGAAATTTTCAGAAGTGGCCAATTCTTGGCACCTACGTGTGGCCGAATCCAAGTCCAATTCCGACTACGTATTCCGGGGAAATTACAGAATTGAAAACATGGATTTCTTCCCGATGGTCTTGGATGAATGCAAATATCCCGGGAACCATGAGCGGATGCAATCCTACAGATGTGCCGTCAACAGCCGCTTCGTCGTCGATGTCTACATCCGGAGCGTATCCGAATCCTTTTACGAATGAGATTAATTTTTCATTGTATCTCGCTACGGCCGATGCAATCACAGTAACAGTTTACAATTCTTTAGGACAAGCAGTAATTGTTCCAGCGATTATTGATGGTACAACAGGTACGAATCAAATCAGAATTATTTTACCTGAAGATCTTCCAGCGGGAATGTATGTGATGCATGTTGAGAATGCTGGAAAAGTTTGGACACAAACAATTGTTAAGTCGCATGAATAATTTTTATATCAAGGTCGCGCGCAACAGTCAATGCGAGGTCACGAAGCAGTCTCCTCAACCGAAGATTGCTTCGTTCTGCTTCGCTACTCTCGCAATGACCCGTGAGCGCGTCTCCGAAATAAACACAATCATGAAGCAACTATTCTTGGTTGCTTGTTGTTTTGTCTGTTTGGCTTGTCGCGCGCAAACCTACTCGTCCACACCCAATGACACCATCTTCGATTACACGACCAACGATTATCCACTCGTTGTAAGTGGACTTTCTCCAGCGAATATCGACACAACATTTTTCGGACTCGAAACTGTTTGCATAAATCTCACGCACACATGGGATGCAGATTTGAATATTTACATCATCGCTCCTGATGGAACAAGTGGAATGTTGTCGCTGGGGAATGGCGGTTCAGACGACAACTATACCAACACATGTTTCAATCAGGGTGCAACAACTCTTATTAGTAGCGGCACTGCTCCGTTCACAGGCACATTCAAACCCCAAGGTCAAATGGGAATAGTGAACAACGGACAAATCGGCAATGGCACGTGGATACTTCGAATAGAAGATACCTATCCTGCTGATGAAGGAACTTTGATCAGCTGGAGCGTGTCGTTTGGAAATAATCCAGCAACATGGATTCCGTTCATCAGTTCGAATCTTCCGATTGTTGTCATCAATAGTGGAGCGGGCAACATTGTTGACGAGCCAAAAGTCATGGCTGATATGGGAATTATTTACAATGGATTTGCGATTAGAAACTACATGACTGATTCATTCAATAATTACAATGGAAAAATTGGAATTGAATTTCGTGGCTCGTCTTCACAAGGTTTTCCCAAGAAGCCTTACGGATTTGAAACCTGGGATGTAAATGGGAATGCGATTGACTCTTCACTGTTAGGAATGCCGAAAGAAAGTGATTGGATTCTCTCTCCGAGTTACAGCGATAAATCATTGCTGAATAATTATCTCACCTACGATCTTGCAAGAAGCATGGGATGGTATGCGCCAAGAGGAGTATTTGTTGAACTCGTCATCAATGGAGAATATCAAGGTGTGTATATTCTCATGGAAAAAATAAAACGGGATAATGACCGTGTTGATGTTGCAAGCCTCCTGCCAACAGATATTTTCGGTGATGAATTAACTGGTGGTTACATTATCAAAATTGACAAGTCAACCGGTAATGGTGGTGGTGGATGGACTTCTCCTTACGCACCAGACACGAACATCAATGGACAAACGATATTCTTCCAATACGAATATCCAAATCAGTTCGACATCATGCCGCAACAGGAAACGTACATCCAGGCGTATGTCGACAGTTTTGAAACCGCTCTTGCAGGACCGAATTTTGCTGACACTGCCATTGGTTACGCGCATTACATCGATGTAAATTCTTTCGTAGATTATTTTCTGCTCAATGAAATTTCCCGTAACGTAGATGGATATCGTCTCAGCACATATTTGTACAAAGACAAAAACAGCAACGGTGGAAAACTTGTAATCGGACCTTGTTGGGATTATGACATCGCCTGGGGTAATGCAAACTATTGTCTTGGCGATGATCCAACAGGTTGGGCAATAGATTTTGCAGAACCGTGTAGCGGCGATTACTGGCAGATTCCGTTCTGGTGGGATCGTTTGTTGCAAGACACAGCGTTTCAAAATAAAGTAAAATGTCGCTGGGAAGAATTGAAACAAACTGTACTTTCTGTAAATTATCTCCACAACTATTGCGATTCGATGGAAATATATCTCACCGAAGGAGCTGGAAGAAATTTTGTGACGTGGCCTATTCTTGGTGTGTACGTCTGGCCGAACCCAGGTCCGCAACCAACTACTTATCCGGGAGAAATTGACGAATTGAAAAATTGGATTTCTGCGCGATGGATTTGGATGGATGCGAATATGCCAGGTACCTTAAACAACTGCAATCTCACAACAACAAGTGAGCAGTCGCAGTGGCAGTCGGCAGGCGCATATCCGAATCCATTTACGGATGAAATTAATTTCTCATTGTATCTGGCAACATCTGATGTGATTACTGTCACCGTTTACAATTCGTTGGGTCAAGAAGTAATTGTTCCTGTAACAACAAATGGAAATTCCGGAACGAATCAAATCAATGTTCAATTACCAGAAGATCTTCCTGCAGGAATGTATGTAATGCGAGTTGAAAGCGGAGGAAAAGTATGGTCACAAACAATTTCAAAAATTCAATACTAATCAACTGAAAAGCGCAGATTAGCGGAAATCATTCCTTGCGTCCTTTGCGTCTTTGCGGTTAAATTTTTTAACAATGAAATATTATTTACTTTTTGGCTTAAGCTGTTTGACCCTTGCGATAAAATCTCAAACATTCACCGCCACACCCAACGCGCCCATCAACGACCTTGCGACGAACAATTACAATCTCACTGTAAGCGGACTTTCCCCAGCTACAATAGATACAACGTTTTTCGGATTGGAAACAGTATGTATCAACTTAACACATACATACGATTCTGATATCAACATTTACATCATTGCACCAGACGGCACAACTGCCTCTTTGGTTTCGGGAATTGGCGGTGGTGATGATAATTTCACCAACACCTGCTTCAATATCTACGCAGTGCAAACCATCTCCTCTGGTCTTGCTCCATTCACAGGAACATTTAGTCCAATGGGACAAATGGGAAGTGTAAATAATGGGCAGAACGGCAATGGTGTCTGGCAACTACGCGTTGATGATGTTGTAGCTGCAGATGCCGGAACAATGATTTCCTTCAGTCTTACATTCGGAAATAATCCTGCAACGTATTTTTCGTTCAGTAATTCCAACCTGCCGATTGTAATTATCAACACGAACAATCAACCAATTCCAGATGATCCGCAAATCATGGCCGATATGGGAATTGTATACAATGGAGTTGGAATTCGAAATTACGTGACGGATCCGACCAATCATTACACCGGAAAAATTGGGATTGAACGACGTGGGAATTATTCCGCGAGTCTTCCGCAAAAACCATATCGCTTTGAAACGTGGGACATAAATGGAAATGCGATCAACATTCCTCTTCTCGGGATGCCAAGTGAGAACGATTGGTGTTTACTTGCAACATACAACGATAAATCATTCGTGAGAAACACCCTGGCCAATCATTTGTTCGAAAGCATGGGCCACTATGCTACGCGTTCTGTTTTTGTGGAAGTTGTATTGAATGGAGAATATCAAGGCGTGTACATGTTGTCTGAAACAATAAAAAAAGATAACAATCGTGTTGACATTGCAACAACCGCCGTAAC
>CAZBYM010000061.1:0-9212 GCA_964495745.1 uncultured Chryseobacterium sp.
AAATCGATTGGTCAAAAAATTAGCTGCTTGCGTCTGATACACTAATGCCGGCCTTGGATAGTACAACCCAGGGAATCAACTCGTGGGACATGAGTAGCCAGGCGAGTTATTTGATCGGTGATCTTGTTGACTATGATGCAGGTGCTGCTTACTTCACGAAACTTCCGGGTCGCATGCGGATTGGTTATGGAATGACTCTGGGCGAAAACGAAAGAGTTAATATCGGCGCTGACATAGTAATTCCGTTAAACAAAACAGCATACAATATCAGCTCACCTTACATCGCAATCGGCGGAGAAATTAAAATTGGTGAAGTAATTCGTTTCCACGCAGGATTCGCAGGGAATAAAGATCTCGGCTGGAATGTTCCGGCAGGAATTACACTTGGTCCACTTGGATTTTTCGAACTCGGTTTAGCATCTGGTGATATTTTGACTTACTTCTCGAAGTCAGACAATCCGAATATGTCATTCGCAGTTGGCGTAATCCGTTTCAATTTCAAAGAGATGGAGCAATAAGTCTCCAGCCTGATGAACTTCAAAAACAAAGTTGTTTGGATCACAGGTGCATCTTCTGGTATAGGAGAGGCGCTTGCTCTGTGTTTCGCGAAAGAAGGCGCACTGCTTATCTTATCTGCACGAAGAACTGACGAACTTGAACGTGTTGCGAAATTGTGCGGAGACAAAGTTCAATGCATGATTCTTCCTCTTGATCTGGCCGAAACAGGAAACGTTGATAATCTCACGCAGAAAGTAGTTGAACGCTTCGGAAAAATTGATGTGCTTATCAATAACGGCGGACTTTCTCAGCGTTCGTTAGTACAAGACACCGCAATTGATATCGACCGAAAAATAATGGAAGTGAATTATTTCGGCCAAGTTGCACTGACTAAAAGTGTACTTCCTCATATGCTGTCTAATAAAAGCGGCCACATTGTTACGATCAGCAGCATTGCAGGAAAATTTGGATTCTGGTTGCGCTCAGCTTACTCAGCTTCGAAACACGCTCTTCATGGATTTTACGAATCGTTGCGTCTTGAAACCGAAGACGATGGAATCAAAATCCTCATTGCCGTCCCTGGCAAAATTCAATCGAACATTTCTGTCAATGCGCTAAAAGGCGATGGCTCTACTCATAACAAAATGGATAAGAACCAGTCGGAAGGAATGCCCGCAATGGAATGTGCAGAAATTATTATTGAAGCGATGAAACAAAATCGCGAAGAAATTTTGGTTGGTGGTCGAGAAATAAAAGCAGTTTGGATCAAAAGACATTTCCCGGGATTGTTTGGAAGAATTATCAGGAAACAATCCAGAGAATAACGCAGGATCATCAGAGTAAAGTTGCGCCCCCCACTTTTCAGCTCTCCGGCAGATTGAAAATCGGGAATTGGAAATTATTTTGTCCAATTCATAAAATGGACATGGTAGTCTTCACGGATTTTCCAATCGCCATGCACCACAAATCCTTTTCGCAAATACATCTCTACATTTTTATTGACTGAAGTTTCCAGATAAATTGGTCTGCTTTCAACTCTGGATTTTTCCTGCATGAAACGTATCAGCTCAGACCCGACACCTTTACCCTGAGACGCCGGATCAATTCCAATCATCTGAAGGTAAAGATGAGAAGTTGCCGGCCGGAACGAAGCCATTTTCTTGTCTTTCGATGAAGCATATCTCATTCGCGACCATCCCACGCATTTGTGGATGAGTTTTAGCTGGCGAAAATAGTCGCTCACTCGCGCTGGTGCCAAAACCGGATCATACAAAACAAGAACACCGTTCACATCTTCCGTAACAAACACGCCTCCGCGAGAAAATCCAGTGTCGAAAACATATTCCATCAACGCAATCAAACGTTGGTTACGCTTGTTATCCGAAATAATTGTGTCATTCACCGCAGGATTTGCATCGAAAGATTCAGCTAGCACTTTTACTGCACGCGTACGATCTTGAATAGTTGCGCGACGAATCATTTTACGAGAATTTTTGCCTCCAGCATATCCATAATTGCATACTTCACTCCTTCTCTTCCCAATCCGGAATCTTTTATTCCTCCGTATGGCATGTGATCAACACGAAACGTTGGAACGTCATTAATAATCACTCCGCCGGTTTGAATTTCGTTAAACGCAATTTCCGATTCAGACAAATCGTTCGTGAAAACTCCGGCCTGCAAACCAAATTTTGTGTCGTTGATTCTGAGAATTGCATCTGTAAAATCATCATATGCTTCAACTGTAACAACAGGTCCAAAAATTTCTTCGCTGCAGACTTTCATCGTCGAATTGGTTCCTGTAAGAATTGTCGGTTGATAAAACGAATTCTCACGCTTTCCGCCACAAACAATTTTCGCTCCTGATTTTACCGCTTCATTCACCCATTGCTCCACACGCTGCGCGTTTTCTTCATCAATCATTACTCCTACATCAGTTGTAATGTCTTCCGGGTTTCCTCTCTTCAACGCCAAAGTTATTTCCGAAAATCGTTGGAGAAATAGTTTGAAAATCGAAGTGTGAACGAAAAAACGCTGCGCATGAATGCAAACTTGGCCAGAATATGCAAAGGCGCCAACGATACATTTCTTTAGCGCAAGCTCAATGTCCGCAGATTTTGAAACTATAACTCCTGCGTTGCCACCCAACTCCAATACAATTTTTTTCTTGCCGGCATTTTTCTTCATTTCCCAACCTATATCCGGTGAGCCGGTGAAAGAAAGAAGTGCGAATCGTTCGTCTGTCACCAATTGATTTCCCGTTGCACGATTCATCGGCAGAATAGAAACAGCACCTTTGGGCAAATCTGTTTCGTCAATGATTCGCGCCAATTCCAAAGTTGAAAGTGGCGTCGACGATGCGGGTTTCAAAATAATCGGACAACCTGCCGCAATAGCAGGAGCAATTTTATGTACCGCCAGGTTCAAAGGAAAATTGAACGGAGCAATTCCTGCAACAATTCCAATTGGAAAATATTTTACGAATCCTTCTTTCTTATCTCCGGCAGGAGTCCAGTCGAGTGAAATATATTCCTTCGGTAGTCGTTTCGACTCTTCCGCAGCCACAAGAAATGTTTGTGCTGCTCGATCGATTTCTGAGAGAGAGTATCGCATCGGTTTTCCAGACTCACGACACAAAACAGTTGCGAGATATTCACGTTTTTCAGTTATCGCATTGCTGATTTGAGAAAGAATTTCAAACTTCTTCCACGACGGCAAATTTTTCATGGCGTGTTGTGCATTCTGAGCCGCAACAATACTTTTCTCCAGCAATTCGCCGTCTGCTAACCATGTTTGTGCAATGATTTTTCCATCATGCGGATTCATGACTTCGAGACTATTTGAAGTTGTCATAAATTCTCCTCCAGCGTAAATCGAGTAAGTATTCATTTATTGAGGAATAATTTCTGCATGGTAAATACCGGTTTCATTAACAAGAGCAGCGATCTGACCTCCGCTTACGAGTGAATTATCAATTGTCATAGACGCGAATGCACTTCGGTAATCAACCATAAGACTTGAAATTCCGTCCAATTCCATAATGGCTTTTGTAACAAATTTTTCGCAGTGCGCGCAGGTCATCCCAGTGATTTTCAGATCAAGTTTTTCCAGTGCCATGATTTCTTTCTTTTGCACGATAAAGTTACAAAGCGAAAGTGAACGTCCTGCGGTTCTCACAACTAATTCTACCTTTGCGCCATGTCAGGAAAGTCACTTCTGAATTGGATAATTTTCATCGCGCTCGCGCTCACTTGGGGAAGTTCTTTCATTCTCATGAAACGGGGCATGGATGCATTCTCGAGCAGTCAGGTAGCGGCTTTGAGAATTGGGATGGCATTTCTTTTTCTTTTTCCTCTTGCAATTAAGCATTACACGAAAGAACTCTGGAGTAATTGGAAAGCTGCTGCCGCGATGGGGATTTTCGGGAATCTCATTCCGGCATTTCTATTTACTAAAGCTGAAACGATGATTAGTTCTGCCTTAACGGGAATGTTGAATTCACTCACTCCAGTTTTTACATTGATCACAGGTCTTGTGCTTTTTAGGATTCGAGTTACAAAGATTCAGGTGGTAGGAATCCTGATAGGTCTTGGCGCTACTATTGGTTTGCTCCAGATTGGCAACGGTGAAGAATTGAGCACGAATGCTATTTTGGGAGGAAGCCTTGTCATTCTTGCAACCATCGGCTACGGATTCAGTGTAAATATTATTAAATCGAAACTGAGCCACTTAAATGCGGTCAGTGTAACGCTGCTTGCCTTAAGTATCATCGGACCATTTGCGATTGGTTATCTCTTCACTACAGACTTTATCCATGTGATGAAGACGAACAAACTTGCAATGGAAAGTTTAGGTTATGTTGCGATACTGGCAATTCTTGGAACTGCAATAAGTGTTATCGTTTACAATATTCTCATTCGTGAAGCGGGAACTCTTTTCGCAGCGTCAGTAACCTACGCCATTCCGATTGTAGCGATGTGCTGGGGGATTTTTGACAACGAACATGTAACGTGGATGCATGCGCTGTTCATTGTTGGAATTTTGAGTGGAGTCTGGATGGTGAACAAGAAGAATTAGTTAATGAGTCAGTGTGCTAATTTGTTAATGTGGTAATGTGGTAATTTGCCAATTAACTAATTATCTCATTAGCAAATTATCTGATTAACTAATTATTTGTCACTCCAAGTACTTCTTCAATGATGAGCGACCGTTGCGTGTTTGTTCCATCCATTGACATTCTAATCTGAATTGTTCCGAGCAACTCAATATTCTTTATTGTACTTGTCGCTCCAAGCGAATCACTAACGGCAATTAATCTTGGAAATGCCGCGATCTTAAGAATTGGCAAAGTGTCATTGTTATCATCGATAAAAATCGCATTTCTTTCCTCTCCAAAGCGAACCGTTCCAACCAGCAACACCGTGGAATTTCGAAGATCGTTGTCATTTTTCTGACGAAATCTCAACAAGCCGGTATCTGCGAGCATTGAATCTGTATTCCAAATTGAAATGCATAATTCATCAGGGTAATCGAATCGTTGCGAATTTCTGCCTGAATACGTCTGAATAAAATTTCCACTATCTGTTCTAAGCAATCGCCAGGTTCCATTAGTCACAGTTGTATCATCATTCTTCGTGTGACGCATATACACGTGCGTCATTCTGAATTGCCCGGTGTCCGCCCGTTTCATTTCAAAAAACGTGTACGTAATCCGCAAACCTTCTCCTTTGGAATCGGGCAAAGCAACTGTGAACGAAGTGCTGATTGTATCGTCGTACAAATTTTCTTCCTGTCGCTCTGCAGAATCGGACGGCTTTGTTCCGCACGCAGAAAATACGCCTGAAAGAACAAGCGATACTAATGAAAACAGAATAATTCGTAGGCGGGATTTCACGGGTTAATGTAAATTAACTGACTAGCGGATTAATATCAAAGTTCGTGACAAGATTTTCGTCGACGAACTGGTACATTTGCACACTTTCACTAGTAATTCGGCCGCCATCTTGAAATTTCCTTTGATTCGGGAGCAATTTACAGTCCATGCGAAAATCGCTATTGCGGTCCTTGGACTTTGCGCTGTGGGCGCCACGGTGGTATTTCCTGATTACTTGAAATGGACGAATCACATTTTCTTCCTCTCGTTGATTCTCACGTTCAGTCTCTTCTCGAGACCGCTGAACTCAATGGAAGTTCGCTTCATCATCATGAATTTCGTTGTCGGTGTTGGATTGTTTATGGTCGCAATTAAGACCGGTAAGCTATTCGGCGATTTTAGCTTTGGTGATGGGCTCGGTTTTCGGGCTGGTGAAGTGCCGGTTCTGGCAGGTTTGTTGTGGCTGATTCCAGTTTTGTTCTCATTCCATTTTACAGAACGGATATCAGAAAATATTTATTTGAGAGCGTTGCTGGGTGCAGTATTCATAAGTGTACCTGCCTTGTTTTTCTCGTACAATGCTCCGTTTCTCGACATTATACACTGGGGCGAACTTCAACCTCCTCTGTCCAGCTTTCTCGTTTGGTTTGTTGGCGGATTTCTTCTTCATTTTGCCGGACATCAAATGCAGATCAGAATGGAAAATCCGATGGGTTTCACTCTTTACCTCGTCTGGTTGGGCTTCAATATTCTCTTGTTCACGTTTCGGATGGTCGCTCAATAAAAATAACCTGCGGGAAACCAACAAGATTATCGTTTACAAATATTTGCTGCATCCTTGGCCTGAACTGATGACGTATATTTGATTGTGAGCGGATCTGGATACATACGGCTTTCTGAACTATTGTCTCTCGTTGAAGACGCATTGCGCACAACGTTAGGTGAAAAAACCTGGTGGATTCTTGCCGAAATCAAAGAACGCACAGAACGGGGAGACTACATTTATTTTGAACTCGCAGAAAAATCCGGTTCGGGTGAAGACATTGTCGCTCGTATTCGCGCAAGTGTTTGGCGAAGAGAAGCTGTTGCCGCATTCAGAAATTTTGAAGATATCACGGGCAAACGGGCCGACAAAGGCATGCAGGTTCTTGTTCGTGCAGGCGTGAATTATCATCCAACGCATGGATTGTCTTTGCAACTTTTCGATATCGACTCTCAGCACATGTTGGGTCAACTCGAATTACAGCGAAGACAAACTATTCTTCAGCTGGCTGCGCAAAAAGAAATCAGTCTTGTTGATGGAAAATTTGATACGCCAAATAAGCGGGAGCAATTGCCCGACGTTATCCAGAACATTGCAATCATCACTTCTGCTTCCGCTGCCGGTTATCAGGATTTCGTCCACACGATGAACACGAATCCGTTTGGATATCGATTCAACATCCGAACATATTTCAGTATTCTTCAGGGTGAAAAAGCCGCCGAATCCATGCGTGAACAACTTCTTGCGATCTACGAAGATTTTCAAAATGGTAAACCAACTGACGTCGTTGTGCTCATTCGTGGCGGCGGTGCTCAAAGCGATTTGCTGCCCTTCGATCAATTTCGTTTGGCACATGCTCTCGCACGATTTCCCATTCCGGTTGTCGCAGGAATTGGACACTTGAAAAATGAAAGCGTCGCTGATCTTGTTGTCCACACATCAGTGAAAACTCCAACTCAGGCGGCCGAATTCCTCATTGATCACAATCGAGCATACGAAGAAGAAATTGAAGCGCTTCGCGAAATGATTATTCTTCGCACGCAGAATCTTTTATCCGTTCTCCATCGCAAACTTGACCATGCTGCAACTAAAATAAACAGTGGCGCAGTCGAACTCATTCATGTTCGCAGCAATCATCTGGAAAGGATGAAAGAAAACATCCGGGCAAGTTCGGTTGAGAAAATTACTACTTCGTTGAGTAAACTTTCTGAACACCGGATTGTAATGGCCGGTCTGGTGGACAAGCTTCTTGTTCGTCAGAAACATCATCTCGATAAAGTAGAAGAGAAAATCAGATTGCTGGATCCCATGTTGGTTTTGAAACGCGGATACGCGATGATAATGAAAGGAGATGAAATAATTGGTTCAACAAATTCGCTCACAATTGGAGACAAAATTTCACTGCGGTTTGCAGATGGAAAAGCGAACGCAGAAATAACAGAAATAAAAAAAGAAAATCATGAGTAAAGACATTTCTTACACAGATGCTTTGAATGAATTGAACGAAATCGCGCACGAAATCGAGAATGAGTCGATTGCCGTTGACGAACTCACGACCAAACTCAAACGCGCCTCTCAACTCATCACCCTTTGCAGGGCCAAACTTCGACTTACCGAAGAAGAAGTGAAGAAAATTATTGGAGAGATGGGTTCTCCAGAGTAGATCGTACGTTTGATGAAGTTTGAAGACCACCTAAACTTCTTTTTTTTGCAGTGAAATAAATTTTTACATTTGCGCCCCTGTCTCACAAACAAGGTGTGAGGGTCGGTAGCTCAGTTGGTAGAGCAACAGACTGAAAATCTGTGTGTCGCCGGTTCAATTCCGGCCCGAACCACTCAAAAGGACTTCTGAAAAGAGGTCCTTTTTGCTTTGCTGCTAATTACGATTTAGACCATTTGGAGCAGTCAAACGCCGTTTTCCGCAATTTCTGAGCACTTTTTTTGCATTGTTCGTTAATCGTGAAAAATCTGTTTCCAGCTGTATATCAATGATTTAGATCGAAATTGGAGTTATAAGACATTATAAATTCCCTTGATTTCGCAGGTTTTTTTTATAAATTGTACCTGCATTTCAAATTTCGCAACCCACTACAAAATTCACCACTATGGAAAAATACAATGCAATTCTCGAACTGATGAAAAGTCTCGAGCCAGATTTCGAAAAGTTTTTTGTTAAAGGCAATAAAGCAGCAGGAACTCGTATCCGAAAAGGAATGCAAGATCTGAAAGCGCTTGCGCAAGATGTGCGGGTTGCAGTTCAGGACAAGAAAACGACTGAATAATCTTCCTATTGTTTGTTCTGTTTCAATTTCAGCATTGAAATTGACAGAGATAGTATTTCGTCCCGGGATTCCGGGACGTTTTTTTTATTTTCTCTACCCCAAAATTATGTTGAAAGTTTGTGCTGCGATTTTCTCGTTGTTAATCTGTGTTAGTGTCAATAGTCAAAATGACACGAACTCCTTATCCAAAAAAATCGACTCCTGTCAGTGTCAGGAAAATTTCGTCAATACATTCGCAGAAGAAATGCCGGCATTTGTTGGTGGAGAATCTGCTTTTCAGTCGTACTTGAAAAAAAATATCGTCTATCCTGACACTGCCATTAAGTTGAAACAGCAAGGAACGATTTACATAACCTTTACAGTCGATCGAACTGGCGCTGTGTGTAACGTACGATTGGCGAAAGGATTACCTCGCGCCTCATCCTTAAATGAAGAAGCACTTCGCGTAATTCGAGCGTCTCCAGTATGGGTTCCAGGAAAAATGAATGGCAGACCAATTTGCGTTGAGCAAACTGTTCCAATCCGTTTCTTATTGCATTAATTGAATCCGCTATTCAAGCTTCTTTCCCCAAACAACACCACTGATTTTTTTGACTACCATTCCATACGGGAAAGGTAAATCGCGTAAGCGATAACGCCGGTACTCGTGGGCAAAGTGCGTTCGCCCTTTTCGCTGTTCGCCGTGCAAGCCCGCGGCAGGCGCATTAATAAATTAGAATCCGCTATTCAAGCTTCTTTCCTCAAACAACACCACTGATTTTTTTGACTACCATTCCATACGGGAAAGGTAAATCGC
>CAZBYM010000061.1:9312-13359 GCA_964495745.1 uncultured Chryseobacterium sp.
GTGCAAGCCCGCGGCAGGCGCATTAATAAATTAGAATCCGCTATTCAAGCTTCTTACCACCAAATATTGCTCCACTCATAATCCGATTCAGAATTTCCACCGCACGTTTTGCTCGTGTCTCCGGCAATTTTCCACTTCCAACCCATGAAGCCATATTCCGCTTCATTCCGGGAGTCATCTTTTCAAATTTCCGTTGAGCTTCGGGCTCCATCTCGATTGCAACAAGTAGTTCCTCCGGAATATCAACTTCATCCGGATTTGGATTGCGATAAATTTCAACCACCACTTTTCCTCCTTCTTCAACTTTTGTTTTCTTGCGAACAGCTGTGCCAATAATAATTTCGTGTCCTCCCTCTCCATTCGGAATCAGCGCTCGATCAATCTCCACTCCATTCATCGTTCCAAGCACACGAACAATTCCCTTCTTGCCAAAATGCTTGGTCACACTGTTTGGAACACGAACAAAATGTCCACCACCCATCTTATCTCGCTTCTCCAATATTCCTGTGAAACGAATCGTATCATTAGCATTTATTGTTTTCTCCACCTCCGCGCTTCGGACTCTTGAGCGTTTTTTTGGAATACGCACTTTCACCTTATTGCTGCGAGGCTTTCCTACCTTAGAATCTCGTGATTTCGCTGACTTCTTTGCCATTGAATAAAAGTAATCATTCACTTTTATTGGGAACAAGATCATGTACGTGTAGCAAGCGAATAATTACCTTTGGCCATGCCATCCAACCTCGTTGTAGATATTGGGAATCACAGTATGAAACTGGTTCTGTTTGTGGATGACAGAATCGAAACAACAGAAACGCATACTTCGGATTACAAAAAAAATCTTCTGCGCTTTGTCAATGCGCACAATTACGATCGCAGCATACTTTCTTCTGTGGACACAAGTGACGCTGATTTAGAAAGCGTTCTTCAAGAAAAAAATTCTTTACTCGTTTTTTACGCAACGGTAGCAACTCCACTAAAGCTCAACTACTCCACACCAGGGTCGCTTGGACCCGATCGTATTGCCGCTTCTCTTGCCGGATGGCAACTTTCCGGAGGAGGCAACGTCTTGGTTGTAGTGGCAGGATCTTGCATTACGTATAACATCATTGATTTCAATGGAACCTTTTTGGGTGGAGCCATTGCTCCTGGAATTCATATGAGGCTGGAAGCGCTGAATCATTTTACAGGAAAACTTCCACTTGTCGCGATGAAAGGAGAATATCCACTGACCGGACAATCCACTGAAACATCAATACGAAGTGGCGTTTTGAATGGTGTAATTAATGAAACCAAAGGAATGATCGAAGCATACAAAATGGAGTTTCCTTCATTGAAAATCGTTGTTTCCGGTGGTGATGGAGCTTTTTTGGCAGAAGCCTTGAAAAATGGCATCTTTGCACGCCCTGAACTCGTCGCAGAAGGGTTAAATACAATCTTGAATTATAATGTGGTCAACCGCCTTATCAGGTAAAATACAATCGCGTTTCCTCACGGCGGCATGCTTTCTACTCTGCTCATTAATGATGCAGGCTCAGAATCCTTCTGTCCTTTCTACAGTATCACCGTATTCGCGTTATGGACTTGGAGATTTCCAATTCAATGGCGGACTGATCAATACTGCAATGGGAGGTGGAGGAATCGGTCTGCATAACGATTCATTGATTCCCCAGTATATTAATATTCTAAATCCTGCTTCACTTACTTCGCATCAACTGGTGAATTATGAAATTGGAATTACCAGTAATACGGTGAAAGTTGAAAACACAACCAATTACGGAACTTTCAATCGTACAACATTGAGTCATTTTGCGATGGCCTTTCCGGTGAACAAGTACTGGGGCGCGTCGTTCGGTCTTGTTCCATACACATCTGTAGGTTACAACGTTGCAGTGAATGATGTTGTTCCTAACATTGGAGCGGTTCAATACAGATATGAAGGTTCCGGTGGAATCAATCAAGTTTTTCTAGCGAATGCTATACGCCCTTTCGCCTGGATGCCAAGAAAGTATTTACTCTCTGAAAAGTATGACGCGCTGAAACTTGCGAATGATACGAATGCAATTCGATCGAAATTGAAATGCCGAAATCAAATGGCAAACATTTCCATTGGCGTGAATGTTTCTTACTTGTTTGGATCACTAATCAATATTCGCAGAGATGTTTTTCCTGATTCGCTGCAAATGTTTAATACCAAAATCACGAAGTACACGACGTTCAAAGATGTGTACGCGACAGGAGGCTTGCAATACACATTCCGTTTTCCAAGAACATTGAATCCGCAATATGTCGGTTTGCATGACACAACAGTGACGAATACCAAACTATTCGGAAACAAGTATTACTACAAAACCGGAACATCAATTGATACGGCAAAACTTTTTATCAAACAACCTGGGGTGCGCATCACGTTTGGAGCAGTATTCGCTGCACCGATGGACATTACCGTTTCGTACGATTTGCTTGCTCAAACGTATAAGCAAATCGGGACGGTTGAACAGGTCAAAGACACAGTTGCTAATGATCAGGGAGTTCCATCACGCGTAAGTTTACCAATGATGGGTGGAATTGGATTCGCATTTAAGAAAGATCACAAATGGTTGTTTCAGGTTGACTATACCACCCAAATGTGGGAGAACTTCACATACTTGGGAAATACTGTTGGCCTGAAAAACAGTCAGCGCGTTACAGCAGGTTTTCAATTGCAACCGAAAGTTGCAGGGCGTGGAAGTTTGATGGCAGCCACCCAATATCGCCTGGGATTCAGATGGTATCAATCCTATCTTGAATTGAATAATCTGCGCTTAACTGAGACAACTATTAATTTCGGAATGGCTTTTCCTCTTCCGTACCGCACTCGTCTGGGTGAACCGATTTCCCGTATTAGTTTGAACATCGAAGCTGGTCAACGTGGAACGACTGATGGCGGACTTCTTAAAGAATCTTTTATTCGCGCAACAATTGGTCTTACGATTAACGATCGTTGGTTCGTGCGTTACAAGCTCGACTAATTTTCTGTACGATGCGTATTCTGCTGTCTTCTCTCATTGCATTGCTCATCTCTCTTGCTGCAATCTCCTGCAAAAATGATCCGGGAGAAGTAAATGCTGTTACGAAAAAAGACAGCTTCGCGTTACTTACTACGCTCAATGTGGACATGATGTATTCTGATTCAGCGCGATTGAAAATTCACATGACGGCTCCGCTTGTTGAAGATTTCGGAGGCTACAATCCAAAAACAATTTTTTCAAAAGGAGTTTTCGTTGAATTCTACGACGACAGTAATCGTGTGAACAGTTCGTTGAAAGCAGACTATGCTGAACGCAGGGACAAAGAACAAATCATGGTTGCAAAAAAAGATGTGGTTGTTGTGAATATTAAAGGAGAGCAACTCAATACAGAAAAGCTGACCTGGGATGGAAAGCGTCGCAAAATTTACACGGACGCATTCGTAAAAATTACCACTGCAGATCAGGTGATCATGGGTAATGGTTTAGAATCTGACGAAACATTTACCGAATACGAAATCAAAGACATTACCGGCACAATCATGCTGGAAGATCAATAAATCGCGATGAAAAAATACCTGCGGATTACGGAAATACTTTGGCTGGTGATGGCCATGCTTTCTTTGATAACTACAATTTACATGTTCATCACGAAGGCTCAGGAAAATGCAATATTCTGTCTGATGATAACCTTGTTTTGTGGTGTGATGTGGAACATGCGCAGAATGTTCAATCGCAGGATCGTTCGCGAGGCTCAAAAACGGGCCGAATCGGGTCAAAAAAAGTAGATACAATCCATTGATTTTCAATTATTAACACCTCCTGAGCGGGAATGCTTCGGGGATTCCCTTCTATATCGTATATTCGCGTCCCGAATTACAGAATATTATGGCTTTAGACAAGAAAGAAAATTCCGAACCGAAAACAGTTCGCAATTCAAAAAATGCCGCGAATTCAACAATTCTTTCGCGCATACGTTCACGTGTTGGATTACTCGCAAGTGCTCTGCGATCGTTCGGCGTATTTCCTGAAGACGCTT
>CAZBYM010000062.1:0-13339 GCA_964495745.1 uncultured Chryseobacterium sp.
CTGCGTGAATAATACGAGGGCCAGTTGATGTGTACTCCATCATCCGCTTTCAACGTCGCGTCTTCCCAATTACATCCATCAAGATTCATAATCGATGAAGTTCCTGAAACTCTTCCTCCTTGAGGTGTGACTTGCGCAATGAGGATTCCATTCGTCCGAACAGTTGGAGTAATCTTCGAATCAGTGTTATAAGCAGTTTGACTTCTCACATGTGGATTCATGTAACCGGTTTCATTGAAATCAGCAGTGGCGCGAACCGCTTCAAGTTCGATCAGTCCCAATGTAGAATTCGGAGCAATCAATCCCGGATAGACGTGTTTGTTCGCACAATTGATTGTAGTATCCCAAACTGACTTGTCAATGCGAATTACGGTTGCATCTGCAACAAGCGTAATGATTCCGTCCTTGAATCCAACGGCAGAATTTTCAATGACAGTTCCATTGCCAACGTGGCAAATTCCATTCATCAGAAGAATACTCTTCGATTGCTTTTTCGCCGGAACAGGTTGTTGTGCTGCAACGGAGAATGGAAGAATGAATAATATGTATATCGATAGTTTTTTCATGTCGTGCAGTGTTTATTCTTCGGTGTCGTCAAGATAATCTTCGTTATCGCTCATGTCTTCACAATCCCAGAGTTTGTGTCGTTTAGGTTTTGCAGGACGAGTCGCACCTCCTTCATTCTTCTCGGCCAACATTTTTTGTGTTAGCCGGGCTCGCTCTGCTTGCATTTCCAAACGAATTTTTTCGTCTTCTTTCGAATCATACATGATCTGACCATCGACAATCGTGTTTTCTACACGAGCATAAACTGAAGTTGGATTGTCCGACCACAAAACAACATCGCCGCTCATTCCAACTTTTATCTGACCCATTTGTTTGTCGAGATGAAGAAGTTTCGCAGGATTCAACGTCACCATTTGTAATGCTTGTGTTTCAGTTAGTCCACCATACTTGATACTTTTCGCTGCTTCCTGATTCAATCGACGCGCCATTTCTGCGTCATCAGAATTGATTGCAGTGACAATTCCCATTCGGAAAAGCAGAGCGGGATTGTAAGGAATCGCATCTTTAACTTCAAACTTATACGCCCACCAATCGGAGAATGAAGAAGCCCCGGCGCCATGCGCTTTCATTTTATCAGCGACTTTGTATCCTTCAAGAATATGCGTGAACGTATTTACATGAAAACCCATTGAATCGGAAACATGCATGAGCATATTGATTTCAGATTGAATGTAGGAGTGACACGTGATGAATCTTGAACCAAGTAATATTTCGGACAAGGCATCCAATTCAAGATCACGACGTGGAGGAGAAGCTTTCTCTCTCTCTTTCTGTGAAAGGCTTTTCCATGCTTCCCATTGCGCATGATATTCTTTTGCACGTGTGAAATAATCGTAGTAAACCTGTTCAACGCCCATTCGTGTTTGCGGGAAGCGAACATTTTCGTTGTCTCCCCAATTCGATTGCTTCACGTTTTCACCCAAAGCGAATTTGATGAATCCGGGAGCTCCAAGAATTTTCATTTGCTCAGCATTAGCGCCCCAACGCAATTTGATAATTGCCGATTGTCCGCCAATTGGATTTGCAGAACCGTGCAGCAATTGAGAAGCAACAACTCCGCCGGCAAGTTGACGGTAAATATTTACGTCGTCAGGATTGATCACATCGCCAATTCGAACTTCGGCGCTTGAGGCTTGTGATCCTTCATTCACTCCACCTGAAACTGCGATGTGCGAGTGTTCGTCAATAATTCCTGGAGTAAGATGTTTTCCTGTTCCATCAATCACGATTGGAAAAGCACCTTTTGTTGGTTCGATGTTAGGCGCAATTCTCACAATGATTCCGTCGACGATGTATACATCGGTATTGGGAATTATACTGTCTTTGTCGTTGGAGTTCGTCCATACTGTTACGTTCTTGATGAGAACCGCATTGTAACGGTGAAGAACACGATTTAGAATCGAAGTGTCTTTCTTGGTCCTGCCGTATGCCGAGAATGGGTAAATAACATCGTCGAGCGTCGGAATGTCTTTTTTTGAGGTGTCTTTGTCTTTTGGTTCTTCATCAAAAGCAGCAGACTGTGAAGCCATCCAATCGACCCAAGATCCATCCGGCATTTGTCCGCGCCCATTCATAAATTTACTTTCAGGATTTACATTTCCGGAAAGCCGAATAGTTCCTTCTTTCAACTTGGACACAAATGAAATTGTAATTAAAGTTCCGTTGATAGAAATGTTCGCTGGTATTTTCGACGTATCAGTAGGAAGGTAGGTTCCTTTGAACTTACCCATGTCTCCTTCAATTTTTAATTTCGCCGGAGCAAGAGAAGCGATATTAAAATCATACGTTCCGCGTATATCAACTGCGTTGTAATCATTCAGAATGTAACGACGGCCACGCACCCAATTTTCATACATCAAAGTTCCTTCAGTGAAAATATCTCCACTAGTGATTACGAAATTTGCAAGCATGCCCACTTTAAGTGTGCCAACGTCGTTCTGTATTCCCAGCATTTCTGCTGGAGTAACCGTAAGTGCTTTCAATGCAGCTTTTGGAGAGAGTCCATAAAGAAGTGCTTTACGAAGACGAGTGAAAAATTCTTTTTTGTCTTTCAGGTCGCTTGCAGTTAGAGCAAACTTGATTCCATATTTTTCAAATGCTCCCGGGTTCAATGGCGCGAGTTCCCAATGTTTCAGATCGGCATAGTCAATCATTTCAGCATCATAAGGATCTTCCAGATCGTAAGGAACAGGAAAGTTCAACGGGAGAATGAATGAGCCATTGGTAGCTTTCATTTCATCCATTCGCTGATATTCGTTTCCACTTCCTTTGAAAATATATTGAACTTTGAATTCGTCGCCTACTTTATCTGCGCGTAAGACGTTCCATTTGTCTGAAGTTTCAAAAATTGACGGAAGCGATTGGTTGTTATTCCAAGCTCCCAATGTGAGATTGTATTCAGTTTTGTTTTTTGCTGTGCGATACCAATCGGCATCGTAATACGTTTGACGCAGCAAAGCAATTGCGCCCATCAATGAACCGGGATATTGTTGACTGGACGAACCTTTGTCGAATGAATAACATGCGGCAACTTTGTCTTTCAGCATTGATTTATTTTCCCCGTCATCAGCATTCAGCGTTACTACACCTGCAGTTCCACGCGCGATTCCATCCTTTGCGAACATCATCACAGTTCCAAAACCGCAAGCACGATATTCCTCTGCAGAAGATGTATTGGCAACGAACATTGTACTCGCGTCAACGTTTGGCTTTAATGCGTCATTCCATCCAAATGCGCTTTCATTCGTGCGATCGTATTGTGGACCATTCCCTCGTTCACGTCGCTTCGGTTCAGGCATTCCATACGTTGTATATGGATCAATGAACGACGGATAAATATTTTTTCCGGTTAGATCGTACTGAATTGCTTCTTTGGGAATGATTACAGCTGCACCAATTGCGGTGATGCGTCCATCCTGTATCAGCATCGTTCCGTTTTCAATCACGGTTTCGGGATCAACCTGAATTTTCGCGTGAGTTAACGCGTAGATCGTGTGATTGGGATTTGGAGCACCATTGGTCGGAAATGTAGTTACCTGAGCAGTTACTGTTCCGGCCATCAACGCGAAAAGAGCAGAGAAAAGTCCTTGTTTCATCAGTGATATTTCAGTCAATAAGTGCCAAATGTATCTTTTTTTCAGGCATATTGGAGATCGTTCGGACGAACGGTGGAAAAGACCCGTTTTTCAGTATTTTTGCCTGACCAAAAACCGCTCTCACATGAACGCACTTTTAGCTGCACACTCAGGACTTCGCTGGATTGCTTTACTCTTACTCATTTTTACTGTGTTCAAAGCGATTTCAGGTCGCATGGGGAAGAAAAGTTATTTGCCACTTGACAAAAAACTGGCAACATTCACTGTTATGTTTTTTCACATTCAACTTGTACTTGGACTGATTCTGTTTTTTGGAAACAAGTGGCACACCTTGATGGGAGAAATGAAAGACACATCAATTCGATTTTTTACTGTTGAACACAGCTTAGGCATGTTGCTTGCTGCGGTGTTGTTAACGATCGGGAGTGCGAAGGCGAAAAAAGCTTCTTCAGATGAAAAAAAATATAAAACAATTTCGTGGACTTTTGGAATCGCGTTGCTCATCGTTCTGGCGTGCATCCCTTGGCCATTCCGTGAAATATTTGCTTCACGTGGTTGGTTCTGATAATAACTTTATGAAACAATTATTTGTTGCTTTTGCTATTTTCTTGTGTGCGTCGTCCATTTTCTCTTGTGGTGGCTCCGCAGCAGATTCCAAATCAGAAAAATCTGCTGAACAGGTTTCTGGTGTTGAAATCTATTCTGAAAATTGTGTTATCTGTCACGGTATTGATGGTAAAGCGCAGATGGCAGGTGCAACAGATTTATCAAAAAGCATTTTGACTCATGAAATTGCAGTTGGAGTTGTTACGAATGGGCGTAACACGATGCGCGCTTTTTCGAGTGAGTTGTCTAAAGAGGAAATTGAAGCAGTGGTGAAGCACGTGGAGACATTGCGATGATCGAGAATCTGAAAATTTCACAGACGCAACAAACAGCAGTTCTTGTTGGAGTAATCGACAAGCGTCAGGATGCAACGATGCTTGAGGAATATCTCGACGAGCTTGCGTTTCTTGCGACTACAGCAAATTATGTTCCATTAAAACGATTTACTCAACGATTAGAACATCCTGATCCACGATTCCATATTGGTTCGGGAAAAGTGAATGAGATTGGCAAATATCTCGAAGCAAATAAGATTGATATCGTGATTTTTGACGATGAACTTTCACCTTCGCAGCAACGAAATCTGGAAAAAGAGTTTGGCCGAAAAGTCATTGATAGAAATTTATTGATCCTCAATATTTTTGCTGACCGCGCGCGAACATCGCATGCACGAACACAAGTTGAACTTGCACGGAATCAATATCTCTTGCCACGACTAACAGGTTTGTGGACTCACCTTGAACGTCAGCGCGGAGGAACGGGAACACGTGGAGGTTCGGGAGAGAAAGAGATTGAAACAGATAGACGAAATATTCGTGATCGCATTTCATTGCTTAAAGAGGAATTGAAGCACATCGACAAACAGATGGCAACACAACGAAAGGGTAGAGGAGAGCTGGTGCGAGTTGCTTTAGTTGGATACACGAATGTCGGGAAGTCGACAATCATGAATGTGCTGAGCAAGTCCGAGGTTTTTGCCGAGAATAAATTGTTTGCTACACTGGATACGACAGTTCGTAAAGTTGTAGTTGGAAATCTCCCATTCCTGCTAAGCGATACTGTTGGATTCATTCGAAAATTACCAACACAACTTGTTGAATCATTCAAATCGACTTTAGATGAAACACGAGAAGCTGATATTCTTCTGCACGTCGTAGATATATCACATCCGGGATTTGAAGATCAGTTGAATGTCGTAAAAACTACACTAACGGAAATCGGAGCAGGTGACAAGCGAACAATTCTGGTCTTCAATAAAATTGATGCATATCGTGAACCACCGAAGGAGGAACATCTTCTTGATCCAACGAAAAAACAAGTTCTCACACTTGCGGAATTGGAAAAAAGCTGGATGAGTAAACTTAGCGTTCCGTGCATTTTCATTTCTGCAACTGACAAAGAGAATATCGATCAGTTCAGAAAATTAATTTTCGATGAAGTAAAAGCGATTCACACGAAGCGATATCCGTATGATAAAGCGGAGTATTGGGGTGGGTGAGAATTAGTGAACAATTAGTGTTTGTCGCGCAAAGATTCCTGATTGATTCTCAAACATCACCACATAAATTCCTGAAGGTTCTTCTGAGAGGTCGATGGAAATTTCTTTTGAACGCATCGCGAAGTGTTTGACGAGTTGCCCGGTACAGGAGAAAATGGAGATTGTAGCATCAGCAGAAAACTCGTTGTTGATCAGACTAAATATTCCAGACGAAGGATTGGGAAAAACAACGAATGCTGACGTCGACTGTTCATCCATTCCGATTCCTGGTGAAGTCCATGAGGCAATTCCACTAACGACAAGATTACCGATCGTATCAAAATCGCCGCCGCAAAATAATTGTGCATTGAACGCATAAAGAGATCGAGCCACATCACTGACTCCATTGTCCATGCTGATGAAAGCGCTGTTGTCCCAACAAGTGACATAGTTCATTGGATTTCCTCCGGCAAAATTTATATTTCCAGCCACATACAAGTTAGTACCAAAAGAGCAAAGTGATATCACAGAATTGTCTGTGCCTCCACCAACATCATACCACGAGCTTCCATCGTAACGTGCAATATTATTTAGCAAATTGGGCCCTGAGGAATTGGAAAAATTTCCACCCGCGAATAATTCACCTTGATGAACCGTGATAGAATTTATTGGACCGAGCAAACTTTCATTTAACGCATTCCACGCATTTCCATCCCAGTACGAAATATTGCCTATAGTATTAAGATAGCCAGCTGCATACAGCATCCCATTCCATTCCGTCATACTCCAAACACTTCGAGTTGCTCCAGTTGCAGTTAACCCGCCTCCCATGTCCGACCAGTTAGTTCCGTCCCATTCTGCAATATTCTCAACAGTTGTTGTCCCTACCTGAGTGAATTGCCCGCCAACAATGAGTTTTCCGTTGTAAACGTACAAGGCACCAACGTGATTTCCGACTTGAACTCCTCCACCCACTGCGGACCATGATGTACCATTCCATTTCGCAATTTTTTTCGTCTGCAAGCTGCCTGCCAGATTGAACATCCCTCCAGCGTATAATTCTCCATTGTACACGCAGAGTGCATAAACATATCCGCTCAACCCTACAGTTACATTATCCCAAACACTTCCATTCCACTTGGCAATGTTATTTGCCGGCACACCACCTGCATTTGTGAAGCCTCCCGCTACGTACAACTCGCTATTGTATTCGCACATTACATCGACAAATCCATTGACACCAGTCCCAACATTAGACCATGAACCAATTTGGGCACTATTTGAACCGCCGCATCCGAAAGTGAGGACGACAACAAGAAAAACAACACGGCAATAGAGTTGTAATACCATAAGACAAGTTAGTGTAATTAGAACTACTATTTATCAGGATTCTTGCTGGGTTTTGTAGCCGATCTGTTTTCGTGGTTCCTTTGTGGTACCCAACAGTTCTTTCAATGCCCCAAAAATGGCTTTAAGCTCTTTGTCGTGCCGCGAAACTTTATTCTCAATCTGCTCTACCTTCAATAGAATGTCGTTTTGTGTCGTTATCATCTCCCTCATTTTGACAAAGACGCGGATGATTCTAATGTTTACCTCTATTGCGCGCTCGCTATTCAATATACAGGAAAGCATGGTCACGCCTTGTTCGGTAAAGCAGAATGGCTTGTATTTCAGGAGGTTAAAGGACGCATTTTGCGTCCTTTGATTTTCGAACTCCTCATCGCTCATTTCAAACATGAAGTCAGCAGGAAATCTTGACTTGTTGCGTCGCACCGCCTCTTTTAGTCTTTTTGTTTCTACGCCATAGAGTATGGCGAGATCGCAATCGATCATTACTTTTTGTCCGCGGATGTAATGAATTTTGTTGTGAAGCGCTTCGTCTGCGGTATTCTGTATTGTTTTCATCTTGCATATTGTTTGGATGGTGCAAGAATAAACAGAATGGTTGACACTAGTCGGTTGACAAACGTTTGTAATCGGATAGGCCATCTCGTGGTATAGCCATTACCTTCTTGTCTTTAGTCCCGGCTGATGTATTTGGAACCGCAGGAGATTTTCCACCACTCACAGGAACATCCTTCTTATTGTAAATCACTTTCATCATCCGCTCATCGCGCAAATAAATATCGGTGTGGAGTTCAACAACTCCATTGGTATCGACTTCGCAGGTAAAATAGCGGACGTGAATTGGCAAAGGTTTACGCAATGCAATTTTTCGCTGGGTATCTTCTTTCACCCAAATGTCAAATGTGTCTTTCGGATATTTCACACTGTCATCTCTCAATAGAAAATGTGCGAGGTCCATGAATTTTTCGAGACGCATGCATCCGTGACTATACGCGCGAGTTTCCGTTTTGAAATATTTTTTCGCGTTCGTATCATGCATATAAACTGAATGCGGATTATGAAACTCAAACTTCATCACACCAAGTGCATTATCGTTTCCTGTCATCTGACGAAATTTATATGGAAGATTTCCTTTTCCATATTTTTTCCAATTCACTGTATTCGGATCTACAATCTTGTTGTTGCGATCAAGAACTTCATACCTGTTTTTTCTCAGGTAAGCTGTATCGCGTTTTACATGCGGAAGAATTTCTTTCCACGCAATGCTGTATGGAACGTTCCAGTACGGATATAATGTAATCTGATACATCTTGCTGTCGAGTTCGGGTGTTTGTGTTTTCACCGCACCACACACAATTCTTGATTCCATTACTATTGTATCTTCTTCCCATACTGTCATCTTGAAAGCCGGAAGGTTTACAACCATGTGTCGCTTTTCAAATTTTTCCGGTTCCCATCTCCAGCGCTCGAGATTCATGGCAAGCTGCAAATACCAATCGCGTGGCGTCATGTTGAGCGCTAGCAGCGTATTGCGTCCGATTTTTCCGTCTTGCTCGAGATAATATCGCTTCTGAAATTTTTTCAGAGCAGTTGCACGTTTCAGTGAATCGCTTCCCGTTTGCGTTGAATCCCAATCACCGGTTTGAATCAATCGTTGTTTCACACCGTTGAAAAATCCAAGACTATCCGTTTTCCGATCAGGCAAATGTTCCCATACAACTCCGTTGTTAGCAGCGCGGTATTCATTCATGTAATCTTTCACTGCTTGATATTCTCTGCGCTGTGGTTCGAATGCTTGAATCATGGAACGGAATTGCCCAGACTTTCTCGCGTCAATAAGTAAGTGAACAATATTCGTATCCATCCGGTTCAACTTCCAAACACGCGTTGCCGAGCTGTCGTTTTCAATTCGACCAACGGACGCATGAACAAGCATTGCGAAGAAAGCATCTGTGAGCAATAAATCTGCCTGTGCAAGTTTGTTTACGTTGTAGGTAGATTTTGAAGAATCATAAGCAGAAACAACAAGGCTGTCAATTAAAGACACATGATAATCTTCCGGGATCAATCCAAAACTTTCCGCATCCTGAATCAGAAACCAAAGCGATTCTCCATTGGCATTCAACTTTCCTTTTTCAAACCATCCGGATTTATTTTGGATAGTAGAATAAAACTGGACAAGTTGCGGAAGTGCAGTTATTGAATCATTTCCGATCCGAAAAGTTTTTGCCGTATCAATTGTCTTGATATCATCCTGAACTTCTTTGTTGACGAGCTCAGTTAGTTTTTCAGGATCTTCAACACTGACGAGTGTATCGCCGTTTGGATCTTGTTCATCTCCACATGCTGCGAAGAGCACGAAAGAAATTGCGGTCAGGAAAATGGGGTACTTCATGGGGTTTGCTGTACCAAAATTAGGCAAAGCTTGGTTCACACAGTGAGATTTGAGCAAGTGTGTGGGAAATAATTATCAACTGATGAAAATTGAGGGACGGCTGCGAAGATTTCTCTTTTTGTATACAAAAAGCCCTCTGCTCGTTGTAGAGCAAAGGGCTTTTTTAGTGATTTAATACGTTTAGTGAGCTACGGAGAATTGACCTCTGCTCAGAACATCCTGATCGGTACTCAAAATTGCATAGGTATAAGCACCATCTGCAAGTTCAGCTGAATTTACACGTGCAACTTTTCCAGAGAAATTTTCACGACGAACTTCGCGTCCAGTCATATCATAGACAACAACTTGACCTGCATTGCTCGCCGTTACATCAAATTGAGTGATTGTAGCAGAAGGATTTGGATAAACCGCAACGCCACCATTGGAGATGGTTTCATCCACTCCAACATAGCCTGAAAAAGTTAAAGCATCAACCCATAATGCACTTCCTACCTGCGGTGAAAAAATGCTGCTTGAACTGAAAATAATACTAATAGTATCAGGGAACGTACCTGCGAAAGTTGGGTTGTAAACCAACGCGATTGTTCTCTGTTGATATGAAGCAACAGCAGAAGAAATCAAATCATATCCTTGAGCAACAGTGTCGCGGCTGCTACCATTCCATTTTGTTACGTAAACCAATGCCCAGGCAGAATCTGTTCCAACCGGAGTGTATTTCGAAAAATACTCCATAGTTGCAGGGCGTTGTGTTGATGCGTAGCCAGGGAATAAATAAGGAGAAACCAAAGAAACGACACCGGAATACAAAACACCGGCCGTGTAAGGTACATCTGTTGGTGAAGGATTGGTCACGAGAGTTACAGTTGTAACTTTGGCAGAATAATTTCCCTGATAGTTATCAGGAGTGCCGGCCTGAGTTACAGAAGTTGGATTGGTGTTTCCTATATCAATCAATGGGCTTGTGAAAACATTGTATGAAATCCAGTTTTGAGGCTGCTGATCTTCCCCGGTAGATGATCCCCAGGATTCGAAACCGGGATTCGGAATATAAGCTTGAGCACTGGCCGCGAGCGTTAGAGCTGTTGCGGCGACTGAAGAAAGTAGAATTTTTTTCATGACGGGTTTCCGTAAGTTTGAGTACGAAACAAATATACAAAACTGAAAAAGAGTGGGGGGACAAAATTGCGGTAAATCTTACGTCTTCACTGACTACTTATTCGGAATTATCACACGAAAGCCTGCATTTCATAGAGCTTTTTGTATGCACCGCCTTTATCAAGCAATATTTGGTGGCTTCCACGCTCAATAATTTCTCCTTTTTCCAGAACGATGATTTCGTCAGCATGCTGAATTGTACTTAATCTATGTGCGATGATAATCGAAGTTCGGTTCCGCATCAAATTATTTAGCGCTTCCTGCACCAATCTTTCGCTGGATGTATCTAACGCTGAAGTAGCTTCATCAAGAATTAGAATCGGTGGATTTTTCAAAACTGCTCTTGCTATAGCGATGCGTTGACGCTGACCACCCGACATTTTCGATCCGCGATCGCCAATATTGGTTTGGTAAGCATTCGGCATGTCTTTGATGAACTCATGCGCATTAGCAATACGTGCTGCTTCTTCAACTTCAGCTTGTGTTGCATTCTCAGTACCCAAAGCAATGTTGTTAAAGACTGTATCATTGAAGAGAATGGATTCCTGCGAAACAATGCCCATCAGTCCACGAAGATCATGCATCTTAATGTCGCGAATATCTGTGCCGTCAATTAGAACACTTCCTTCGGTGGCATCGTAAAATCGCGGCAAGAGATCTGCTAAAGTTGTCTTACCGGAACCTGATTGTCCAACAAGCGCAATCGTTTTTCCTTTCTCAACTTTGATATTAATGTTAAGCAAGGTGTGTCCGGAATCTCCGCGGGTGTATGCAAATCCAACACCACGGTATTCGATGTTGTTCGTGAATGAAGCACATTTTTTCGCGTCTGGTTTATCTGTAATTGATTCTTCTGCGTGGAGAATGGTTTCTATTCTGTCCATGGATGCTAATCCTTTCTGCACATGATAATATGCCTGCGTGAATTGACGAACAGGAACAATGAGCTGGAAAAAAATCATGAGATATCCAATGAAAAATGCACCGTCGAGTTCATGTTGAACGATCACCAGACTTCCTCCATAATAGAGAATTCCTGCAACGACGATGATGATCAAAAATTCGCTCAAAGGCGATGCAAGATCCGTTTTCCTGTAATTCCGGATCATGATCTTGGTGTACGATCTATTTTCTTCTTCGAAATGTCCTGCGATTTTTTTCTCCGCATTAAATCCTTTGATGATTCGGAGACCGCCTAGCATTTCTTCCAGCATAGAAAGAAGTGTTCCGTGGGATTCTTTTGCTTTCGACGAGGATTTTTTCAGACTTCTCGCTACGACCGAAAGTAGAAAAGCGATAAATGGTGTTACGACAAGAACCGCAACTGTTAATTGCCAGCTCATCATCACCATCATCATGAGAACTCCAATGATTGTAATCGGTTCCCGGAATGTCATTTCGAGTGAACTCATAATACTCCATTCAACCTCGTGAAGATCGGATGTTGCTCTGCTCATCAAATCGCCTTTTCGTTCATTTGAATACCACGATAACGGAAGGCGCAAACATTTTCTGTAAATTTTGTTTCGGAAGTCTTGAACAACTCCATTACGGATAACCGCCAGGAAAAACATCGCAAAATATCTTGAGAGACTTTTGAAGAAGAAAATAAAAACGATCCCGATACAGATGTAAAACAGCACATGCATTCTTCCTGCGCTGATTGATTCACTATTCAGGATGAATTCAGAAATCCGGAAGTTCACCCAATCCAGAAGCGAATTAATTGAAAAGCCTAATTGAGGTTCTCCTGCTGCAACTTTGGTTGCGTATGAATCATCTGTTGACGTGAAAAGCAATTGCAATACCGGGATGACCGATAAAAGCGAGAACAGGTTGAAGACGACGGATAATACGTTGAAGAAAATGTTGAGCCAGGCATAGCGCCAGTAGCCATTCACATATTTCAACACGCCAAAAAATTTCTTCATGAGGGACAAAGATATTATTTAGATGGGAGGTGGGAGGTGTGAGACTGGAGAAAGGCACACAATTAGGAGCCTAAAACAGAAAATTCCGTGTGAGGAGCAACAAATGTATCGACTACAGTCTCCCGTCTCCCTTCTCCAGTCTATCTTTGCTTCATGAAACCAAAATCTCCAACAGAATCGCTAGCTGTATCCACGCATCACGTTTTGCCGAATGATACCAATAACCTAAAGAATCTTTTTGGTGGTCGCCTTCTTGAGTGGATGGATATTATTGCTGCGATTTCAGCTCATCGCCATTGTAAACGGGTAGTGGTTACGGCTACAGTTAACCATGTCGCGTTTCATCAGGCAATACCATATGGAGCAATTGTGACATTGGAAGCAAAAGTGTCGCGAGCTTTCACGTCTTCTATGGAAGTATTTATTGATGTTTTCGTTGAAGACCTTGTTTCGGGAGAAAAAGTGAAAAGCAACGAGGCCATTTATACGTTTGTTGCTGTTGACCAAAACGGGCAACCACTTCCGGTTCCTCCGATTGAGCCCGGCTCTGATCTTGAAAAGGAACGATTTGATGGTGCGTTAAGGAGAAGACAACTTGCCTTGATTCTTGCAGGAAAAATGAAACCACAGGACGCTACTGAGCTGAAAGCGTTGTTTGTCTAGGTTTTATTTCATTGATACTTGTAAATCTTTCATTTTTACTTTATTAGTATTCAAAATTCGGTTGTTTTGGGTCAGAAAAGCCGACATGTTTTATTATATATTT
>CAZBYM010000063.1:0-13300 GCA_964495745.1 uncultured Chryseobacterium sp.
ATTCGCTGACCATGTCAAGCCCTGATTGATTCCAAGCAATACATTCGCGGCAACAATCCAGTTCCAGTTGTCGGCCATCATAAGAATAAACGGAACTGGGATACCCACAATCCATCCTGCGATAAGTAGATTTTTTCTGCCAAATTTATTTGCTAAAATTCCAGTGAAGTAGTTGGTAATCGCTTTTACGATTCCGAATACAATGATGAAAGAAAGTATGGCGGTCTTTGCGGCAATATGAAATTCCGCTTCGGCGATCTGTGGTAAAATGGAACGTTCAAGTCCTACCATGCCACCAACAAACGCGTTGACAATAACCAGCAGAACAAACTGGCTCATGTTTTCTTTTAGTCCAAGTTTCACTTGATCCATGTTCTCTGCGATCGTTCTTTATTTGTTTTGATATTCTGTAAACCACCATTCAAAAATCCGCTCAAATTCATGTTTCGCTTTTCGTGATTCTAGAGTGGGCATTTGAAGTTTTACTACCGGATCAGGATAGGCGTAAAAATCTCCAGTTCCTTCTGCAGCCATATTATCGCCAACATCAACGTAGCATGTTCCTTGACCGTTGAACAAAGCGGATGATTTTTCTCCATTGATTTGAGAAACAATATTCCGCGCAACAACATGCGCCTCTTCTTCAGCAACCACCCCGCCCTTCGGCAAAAACTTCCCGTTCAGCAGCATGATTCCAGCAACATCGCCAATTGCATAAACACCGGGACACTTTGTTGTAAGCTCTTCAAGGTTGTCCAGGATTTCCATCGTTTGCGGATGAGCTGGAATATATCCGGATGCATTCGTTAAACCCGAATCAACGATTGATTTTGGCGCGCCATGAGGCGGAATTCCAATCAACAAATCATAATCTGCAGAATTATTATTGGTGAAATTTATTTTTCCTGATTTTCCGTCAATATCTGATACCGTATGCTCTGGATAAAACTTAATGTTCAGTGAATTGAGAATTTCCAGAAATTCAATTCCAACTTTCTCGCCTGCTGAGGGCATGGGAAGTTTCTCCGGAGTGTAAACAGAAATTTCAACATTATCGCGCGCACCTTTTTTCCGCATCAGCCAGGCGATCAACATTGCTGCTTCATATGGAGCGGGAGGGCAACGGAAAGGTGTTCGTGTAACCAGAACCGCAATTTTCCCTTTTGAAAATGTTTTTAGTTGATCATGAATTTCAAAAGCTCCTTTGGTATCGTAAAGATTAAGAGCGTATTCAGCAAATCCGGGAATTGTTTTCGCATACAATTCGGCGCCCATCGCAATGATAATATAATCGGCCACGATGGATTGCGCGTTTGTGAAAACGGTTTTCGCCTTCGGATCAATGCCAATAATATCTTCATTGATAATTTCCAGATCTTTCCGCACAAGATTTTTATACGGACTTTCGAGATAACGTAATCCTGTTGTTTCTCCAACAATTGCTTTCAGGTATGATGGATGAAAAACGAATGAGTCGTTCGTGTCAATTACTGCAATCCGGTATGCAGCAGGCAGCGAGCCCCGCAACGCATGAGCAGCTGTTAAGCCGCCCCATCCTCCTCCAAGTATTAGTATCGTTTTTGTCATAATCTATCGGTATTATTTCGAGGTACGTTGAAGTGCTTTCTTCTGACGATCCACACTCTCAACCAATACTTCACGCATCAGTCCACAGGCTTTGGCAACTTTCGAAGAACCCAGACTGAAATAAATGCAACGGCTATCACGTCGCGATTTGAGAATTCCCTTATCGACCATGATAGACAAATGCTGAGACAACGTAGACTTGATTCCTCCGGTAATTTCCAGAATATCACTGAAGCAAAGTTCTTGCTTGCTTAGCAAATCGATAATTTCAATTCTCAAAGGATGCCCCAGCGCTTTGCAGATGTCGGCTTGCAATTCAAAAACCCGTTTGTTCATTATTAGTTCGTTAGTTCACAAATATATGAACTATCAAACTATTGCCGCTATGATTCAGATCATGGATGTCCGCTGGATAACTGTCGGCAATTTCGAAGATGTGATTTGCGAGGGCTGTAATAATCAGTTCCAAATCAGAAGAAAGAGTCTAAAAGCGGCCATTATTCGATCAATTCCTGCGTTAAAGAGTGTTTTCAAGGCTACTTCTTTCTTTGAATCGAATAACTTTGTGCCCCTATGCCAGAATCCAAAACACACCGACCTTCATTCAACGAAATTTACATGGAGCTCGCAGAGAATCTTGCACTGCGATCGCATTGTGTGAAAGCGAAAGTTGGAGCCGTACTTACAAAAGATACGCGCATCATTTCGCTTGGGTACAATGGTCCTCCTGCCGGCACGCATAACTGCGATATCGAGTGGCCACAAGATGGCTGTCCGCGCGACAGCAAGGGAAGTTGCTCACTTGCCCTACACGCTGAGATGAATGCAATTCTTTACGCATCAAAAAATAATGTTCCCATAGAGGATTGTACTTTGTATGTCACTCTTTCTCCGTGCATTTCCTGTGCGCGGATTATTTATTCGACCGGAATTAAACATGTGATCTACAAAAATTCGTACGCGAAATTCAAAGGACTCGCCAGTGACGAAGGTGTTGATTTCCTTGTCAAATTCGGAGTTCAGGTTGAACAATACGGTGCATAATTCTTCACGATGAACAGACTCGCACCTTGGATTCCTTTTATTTGTGGCATTTGTATTGGCGCAGGAATTCTGCTCGGAACATTTATTTCTCCATCTGTGCCCAATGGAGATTCAATGAATCCCTACGACAAAATCAAAGCCGTTCTTGGGTATGTTGAAGACAACTACGTTGACACAGTGAATACATCCGAACTTGTTGATTTGTCTATTCAGGAAATTCTTCAGCATCTTGATCCGCACTCCGGTTATTACACCGCCAGCGAAGTCATCGAAATGAATGAACCTCTTCAGGGAAATTTTCAGGGAGTGGGTGTAGAATACAATATCATACGCGATACAGTTGTTGTGGTAAATGTCATTCGTGGTGGACCGGCAGAAACCGCAGGACTTTTCACTGGCGATCGTCTTGTTGCTGCTGACGGTTCTTCGCTTGTCGGGGACAGCGCAACAGAAAAAATCGTGAAGAGAAAATTACGTGGTACTGCAGGATCTCCTGTGAATGTTTCAGTTGTGCGACGCGGTTCCCCAAGTGTGAAGCAAATAAGAGTTGTTCGCGGAAGTGTTCCGATTTACAGCGTGGAAGCAGCGTACATGCTGCAACCGGAAATTGGCTACATCCGTCTAACCCGATTCGCAGAAACTTCAATGGCTGAGTTTTTGAAAGCGGCTGATACATTGCGCAAGCAAGGAATGAAAAAACTTGTTTTCGATTTACGCGGGAATGGCGGCGGACTTCTCGAAGCGGCAGTCGAAATTTCCGACGAATTTTTGGCTGAAGGACAAATGATTGTTTTTACAAAAGGTCGTGTTGACGGCGAAGAAAAAATCATGGCGACAAAAAAGGGCTCGCTTGAAAAAATGCCCGTTGCTGTTTTGATCGATGAAAATTCTGCTTCTGCAAGCGAAATTGTTGCAGGTGCAATTCAGGACAATGATCGCGGAATAATTATCGGGCGTCGCTCGTTTGGGAAAGGACTCGTGCAAGAAGAGAAAAAATTATCGGATGGTTCTGCTTTCCGCTTAACCATTGCGCGGTATTACACGCCAACGGGTCGTTGCATTCAAAAATCATATGCGAATGGAATTCACGATTACGAACAGGATGAAGCAAGACGTTTCAAGAACGGAGAACTTTTGCACGCCGACAGTATCCACTTTCCTGACTCACTTAAATTCAAAACTCCGAAAGGAAAAATCGTTTATGGCGGCGGAGGAATTATGCCGGACATTTTTGTCCCACTCGATACTTCCGGAAATTCGACGTACCTGAATGATTTGTACTACCGTGATATTTTCACCTTGTGGTCACTTGATTTTAATCAGGACGAAGGGAAGAACTGGCAACAACGCGGATACGATTCGTTCCGTGCCGATTTTGTTGTTACCGAAAAACACATGTCAGATTTTGGAAAGATCGCAAGCAGCAACAAGGTCAAGGATAACCCTTCCGGAAAAAAACAAAGCGACAAACTCATTAGACGTTACATGAAAGCGTTCGGCGCGCGCGTTGTGTTTGGCGACATCGGATATTTTCCCGCGTGGAATGATGAAGATGCAGTTGTGCTCGCAGCGGTCGACGCACTTTTTGTTCAATAAAAAACCACCCCGATTACTCAGAGTGGTTTTCAATTCAATTTCAAAAAGATTATGGTTTTGGCGCGCCAGCAGCAGCAATGGAATCTGCCTGCTTTGAAGAATCGGCAAGTCGAGCCAATTCATTTTCTCGTTCCATCATTTCAATCAGACTGTCGCCAGTACTTAAAGTTTCTTTAGTTACAGAATCCATTTGAAGGGAATCTTTTTTCTTGTCTTCTTCAGACTGTCCACACGCAACAAAGGCAATAACAATCAGTACAGCTGAGAGTAGGGAGAATGCTTTTTTCATCGGTTTTTAGGTATCGTTTGAGCGACTAAAGTAGTTAAAAGTTTGTACTCAGGAACACGATCAAGTGAGACCCATTTGCCTATATTTGGAACTCAATATTGTTCACCTGATAAAATTGAAACTCAATGGCTTTTGAACTACCTAAACTTCCATACGATAACAACGCGCTGGAACCGCATATTGATGCGCGCACGATGGAAATACATCATACCAAGCATCATCAGGCGTATGTTACCAACCTGAACAATGCAATTGCAGGGACCGACGCAGAGAAATTGAGCATAGAGGACATTTGCAAGAATATCTCGAAATACGCTCCTGCGGTAAGAAACAATGGAGGTGGGCATTTCAACCATTCTCTTTTCTGGACGGTGATGGGCGCCGGAAAAGGCGGAGCTCCTACAGGTGCTTTGGCAACTGCAATTGATGCCGCATTTGGCAATTTTGAAACATTCAAGACACAATTTGCTGCTGCCGGAACAACTCGTTTTGGTTCAGGATGGGCTTGGCTTATTGTTGGTTCAGACAAAAAACTTGCCGTTTGTTCAACTCCAAATCAGGATAATCCACTCATGGATATTGCTGATGTCAAAGGCACGCCAATCCTCGGAATGGACGTTTGGGAGCATGCGTATTATCTTCACTATCAAAATCGTCGCCCTGATTATATCGCTGCATTCTGGAATGTTGTAAATTGGGACGAAGTGGCACGCCGATTGCAAACAGCTTAACAGTTCTATTTACTAATCAATTGACCAAATCATGAAAAAACTATTGACCATAGCAGCTACAGTGTTTACGCTGGCAGTTGTTACACCAACTCAGATGGCTGCGCAGAAATATGCGGGACAAACAGTGATCGGAGTTAACGGGGCATTCAGTCTCGTTGGACTGGTAATTACCACAACATTTAACGCAATTGATGGCGTTGATGGTTTGAGCACGAACGTAATTCCTGGAATGAATGGAACGGTTGATTTTGGTATTACTGATCGTTTCAGTATTGGTATTGCACATTTTTATCAAAGTGGAACTGCGAAGTGGACAAGCTATCAGGACACTAGCGGTGTAATGCAGACTGGAGATTGGCATTATCGTCTTACGCGTCAGAACACCGCGTTGCGGATGTTATTTCACTTAGGTGATAATGATGATCTGGACACGTATTTTGGTATTCGCCTCGGAATGTCTTATTGGTCACAAAGCACGAATGTACCTGATGCTGGAAGTGTGATTGACCTCGGTGTTTTCGGAAACAAATTCTGGCCACAAGCAGTCTTCGGTGTACGATACTTCTTCATCCCGGCTCTTGGTGTAAACGCTGAGCTCGCGCTAGGCTTCCCTTATTACCTTTCTGTAGGAATCAATTTCCGTTTCGGCGGAATGAAATAAAAAATAAAGCATCGTAGAAGAGGGAAGGGCGACCTTCCCTTTTTTGTTATCTGACCGGATGAAACAGTTTTGTATCCATTGCATGATGTTGACGTTTGCTGTAATCTTCAGCACTCATCTTGGCGCAACTGATACATACATTGTCAAAAGCGATTCAAAAGAATTCATTCTTGAGTCAGATACAATTCCAAAGGATTCTCTCGAACAAAATTTCGCTGTTGATTCTGTTTCTGAATTCCGCAAAGAAAAATTAATTGCGGCTATACTCGCGTTCCCCGTTCCATTTGGATTTACAGGATTGCATCGGATTTATCTGGGAAGTGAACCGTGGGTTCCGGTTGTTTATTTGTGCACCGGTGGCGGCGGACTTGGACTTATTCCGTTGATCGATTTCATCTGCATCGTTACGGCCGATGAAGAAACTTTCAGGAAGTATGAGAATAATCCGAAGTTTTTTATGTGGGTGGATTAGTTGGCAAATCCTTGAAGGTGTCGCGGCGGATCACGTGATTCAAGATAATACCTTCAAGGATTTACCAACTATTCTACAGTAACAGACTTCGCCAAATTCCTGGGCTGATCCACGTTACATCCACGCAACACCGCAATATGATAGGCGAGCAACTGCAACGGAACAACACTGATGAGCGGAGCAAGTTTTTCATCCGTCTCCGGAACTTCAATCACGTAATCGGCCATTCCTTTCGCTGCTTCATCACCTTCGGTAACAACAGCAATTACTTTTCCTTTGCGCGCCTTTACTTCCTGGATATTGCTGATTACTTTTTCATACGAAGCGCCTTTTGTTGCTATAACAACAACCGGCATTTCTTCGTCGATCAACGCAATCGGCCCGTGTTTCATTTCTGCCGCAGGATAACCTTCAGCATGGATGTAGGAAATCTCTTTCAACTTTAATGCTCCTTCAAGCGCAACAGGGAACGTATAACTTCTTCCGAGATACAGGAAGTTTTTTGCTTCGCAGAAAATGGAAGCAAGGTATTTTATCTGATCATTCAGCTTCAACACTTTCTCAACCTTCGCCGGAATTGCTTCCAGTTCGCTGAGCAGTTCGCGATAATGACTTTCCGAAATCGTACCCTTTTTGTGGCCGAGTAACAAAGCCATCAAAGTAAGAACCGTTACTTGCGCTGTAAACGCTTTCGTTGAAGCAACTCCAATTTCAGGGCCCGCGTGCGTGTATGATCCGGCATGCGTTGTGCGTGGAATAGTTGAGCCAACTACGTTGCAAACTCCAAAAATTGTTGCGCCTTTGGATTTCGCCAATTCAATCGCGGCCAATGTATCTGCTGTTTCTCCTGATTGAGAAATTGCAATAATCACATCGTCTTCATTGATCACCGGATTTCTATAGCGAAACTCGGAAGCATATTCTACTTCTACAGGAATACGCGCAAGTTCTTCGAATAAATATTCAGCAACTAATCCTGCGTGCCACGATGTTCCGCAACCAATAATAATTATACGTTTTGCATTGGTAAACTTCTGAAGATAATCACGAATTCCTCCAACAGCTATCACGCCTTCACTCGAATTCACACGCCCACGCATACTGTCTTTTATCGAACGAGGCTGCTCGAAAATCTCTTTCAACATGAAATGATCGTAACCACCTTTCTCGATGGCTTCGAGTTGCATTTGCAATTCCTGGATGTACGGATCAATTTTTTCGTTGCGAATAGTCTTGATTTGCAAATCACCTTTGCGATTTAGAATAGCAATTTCTTCGTCCTGGAGATACACTACATTTTTCGTGTACTCCACAATTGGAGTTGCATCCGAAGCAACAAAAAATTCGTCCTTCCCAACACCAATTACAAGCGGCGAACTTTTCTTCGCAGCAATCAAAATATCCGGATGGTCTTTCGATAAAATCACAATCGCATAAGCTCCAACAACGTTATTCAACGCGATGCGAACTGCTTCATCCAATGGAACATTTTCACGCTGCTGAATATCTTCAATCAAATGAACAAGAACTTCAGTGTCAGTTGCGCTTTCGAATTTATGTCCGCGCTTCTTCATTTCTTCTTTCAGCGGCGCGTAGTTCTCAATAATTCCATTGTGTATCAGAACAAGTTTCTTGCTTCCTGAATAATGCGGATGTGCATTCACGTCATTCGGTTCACCATGTGTTGCCCAGCGTGTATGTCCGATTCCAATTGTTCCTGATTTATCTTTGGCTGATGCGAATGCCTCAAGGTCTGCAACTTTGCCTTTGCATTTGTACACGTTCAGATCGCCGCTAATCATAGCAACTCCTGCGCTGTCATATCCGCGATATTCCAGACGATGCAAACCCTTTATTAGAATCGGGTAAGCTTCTCTATTTCCGATGTACGCAACGATTCCGCACATAGCTTATGTTTTTTTAGTTGATACGCGTGTAGACAATACGCAAATACATTCGCGGGGCAAGCGAAGTTGCGCCACCTGTTCCGATTTTAGAACGACGCCCATTCTCTGTCCCAAATATTTCTTTCAGATACAATCCATTATTTTCTTCATCGCCATTAATAACGCCTTGAATGTATCGCGAAATATTAATCTTGTATTCGTTGGTTGTTGTATTCAAACTTCCTCCGTAATACGACGAACTCTCAAACATGTCGAGCAAAAGATGCTCCTTCCCGACAGAATCGATTGACGTCAAAAACATTCGCGTATTTAATGGAAAATCGTCAGTGGCCGAAGCGGCATCACCCGTGACAACCAGTTGTGCTTTGTTAATCGCAATTGGATAACCAAGACTCGCGGCCCACATTTCGAGGAAAGGGAAATTAATTTTTGTTTTCAATCCGGAATTCGACTGAACATAATTGTAATTGCTTGTTGTCGTTCCGGGATTCTGAAGTTGATTGGTCAAGTCACCATCAGCACCTGTATAATCATGCTGAAAGTAGCTGTAATACGCTGTTGCAGAATTTACCACAAACGTAAAATCGGCAGTGTCCGTTGCTGTGTGATAATACAAGCGAAGACCTGTCAATGTATCCAACGGATCGAAATACAAAAGTCCGCCTGCATTCCCGCTTGGAGAAACATACAGGCCATTCATGTATGTCAACCAATTTGTATTCGAAGAAAGATTTGTTCCTCCCGATTGCGCGAAAACAATTTGCGCCCAATTCATGTCTAGTGGAATCCTCACATGTGCAGGAAGCGAATCTGTCCCAACAGCAATAGAAGTACGCGGACGGGGAAGAAACGTTAACGACCCAATTGCTCCCGGATAAAATGATTTCGGATGATTCGAGTAGTAAACAGAATCTTTGTAAATCATTTCAGTCATCTGATATACATCAAATGTTTGCGCAACAAGTGTATCACCGTAAAAGTCGAAGTCGTACGAAAGCATCAGCACGGCGGAATCCAGAATTGCGCCATCTCCGAAATAAATGTCCTGTAAATTTCCTGGAATAGAAAACTGCGAGAACAATCCGCAAGTGCTTTGCCCGAAATAGGCATCGTTGTATTTTCCAACAATCACTTTTGGCGTTTCATCCGTGCGAAGAGAATCTTCGAGAACAGTGCAGGTCAGAAGTGTTGTTGTGTCTGTTACATACAATCCAATGAGATCTTCTTCCGGTTGAATGTCAATTCCAACATCACTTTCCTTGTTGCACGAAGCAAATACGATGATCAGACTGGCCAGAAAAAATTTCGTCCGGACGTGAAACAGTCCGGACAAAATTTTACTTGTACTTGAAAAAAATGTTCTATTCATACTATTAGTCAACGAGTAGCGGCTCTTCTTGAAGAACGGCATCGTAAAATTCGGAATAAGCTGCGATATACGTGTCGCGATCGTGGAAGTCGAGAACATTTTTTCCTGACTTCTTGATGTACTTCTCAACGTCGGCATTGATCTTCGGTGAGCCTTTGATAACTGCGTCTGAATAATCGATTGCCAAACGTGTAACGTTCGCGTAAGTTGGGCTTTTTGAAACTGCTTCAAGGTCTGATTTTTCTACTCCATCAAACAAGGCCTTCTTACTGAAGTCTTTGTGCAACGGATTTGTGAACTCCTCATCATAGATTGAATAGATGACGCGGGTTTCAGCAAATAGTGGGTTGTCGCGGAAAGCTTTTTTCAAATAAACAGGCAAAAGGCTCGCAAACCAACCGTGGCAGTGAACGATATCAGGTGCCCAGCCAAGTTTCTTTACAGTTTCGATGACTCCGCGTGCGAAGAAAATCATACGCTCGTCATTATCAGCGAATTCCGCACCTTTTTTGTCGGTCATCGTGAACTTACGCTGGAAAAACTCTTCGTTGTCGATAAAGTAAACCTGCATACGTGCAGCCTGAATCGAAGCAACTTTAATAATTAATGGATGGTCTGTATCGTTGATAATCAGGTTCATACCTGACAAACGAATAACCTCGTGAAGTTGGTTTCTGCGCTCATTGATAAGGCCATAACGCGGCATAAAAGTGCGTATTTCCTTACCTTTTTCCTGTATTCCCTGCGGTAGAAACCGGGCAATGTGACCCATTGGTGTTTCGTCCAGGTAAGGGGTGATTTCCTGGGAAACAAACAGTACTCTTGCTTTTTTCATATGGATTTGATGTAGGTGGGAGCTATGTCCTAAAAAAGGATTACAAAGATAATAAAAAAAAAGGGGGAATTAGCAAAAAGCATTAGCTTCGCCGGCTTGGCTTTACTGCTAAAATCATGCAGATTTTCGAATCAAAAAACGCGCTCTCAAGTGCTCTTAATGAGCTGAGGAATAAGGGAAAGACCATTGGTTTTGTCCCAACGATGGGCGCTCTGCATGAAGGCCATATTTCTTTGGTAAAAAAGGCTAAAATGGAGAACGACATCGTAGTCGTGAGCATTTTCGTCAACCCAACTCAATTCAACAACAAGACAGACCTGATCAATTATCCCCGTTTGCCGGAACAGGATATTCCCATGCTGAAATCAGCAGGCGGAGATATTTTGTTCATGCCTCAGGAATCTGAAATGTATCCGGAAGGCGCGATCTCTTCAAATTCGAAACTTGATCTTGGAGCGCTCGGAGAAGTGATGGAAGCAAAACATCGCCCCGGACATTTCGACGGCGTAATCACAATCGTGCGAAAACTTTTTGCAATCGCAGGAAAATGTAAAGCATATTTCGGACAAAAAGATTTTCAGCAACTCGCCGTGGTGCGACATCTTGTAAAGCAGGAGCAACTTCCTGTAGAAATTATTTCATGTGCGATTGTTCGAGAAGAAAACGGATTGGCAATGTCTTCACGTAACATGCGGTTAACTTCTGCAGAAAGAAATGCTGCAACTGTTCTTTCAAAAGCACTTTTCGCTGTGAAGGACGAATGGAAAACAAATTCAACGGAAGATGTGCGAAGTGCAGCGATGAAAATAATTGCTGCAGAACCTGCTGTACGCTTAGAATATTTTGAAATTGCAGATTGTGATACATTACAACCTGTTACCGACAAAAAAAATGCCGTGGCTTGCATTGCTGCTTACCTCGGCGAAATACGGTTGATCGACAATGTATTGTTGGATTGATGGCAGGGATTGGTAATGATTCCCAATGGAATCCTCCCCATTCTAATAAAAGCGTAACTTTAGTAGCAACCAACGATTTCTCACTTTTGAAGAAGTATCTGCTTTTTCTCTCATTACAGTATCTTCCCATTCTTAATGGGCAAGTTAATCTTGTTCTTAATCCAAGTTTTGAGGATACAATTCAATGTAGCGTGGGAACCAGCCAAATTGAAGGGTATGTTATGTTTTGGAGAGGGGCTGACGGGGACTATTTCAACGCCAATTGTCAGGGATTTAACACTGAAGTTCCTTCCAATGTTTTTGGAAGTCAGCTACCTAGGACTGGTGCTGCATATGCCGGAGGATACTGTACAATTGTGGATACAATCTCTGGCCACGAGAACGCGAGAGACTTTTTGGAAGGGAGATTTTCTTCACCTCTGATTTCTGGTCGACAGGAATGGATTCTGCAAAAGCCGAGCAGCTTGGATATTCTCCTCTTCAAACGATACGATGCAATTATGGAGTTTACCCAACTCAGGACTCCGTTATTCCTGGTCGCCGGGAATTTCAATATCCGATAGTACTACCACTAATCCTTTCGCATTTCCCACTCAAACTACTACTTACACCTTATCGATCAGTGATACCTCTGGAATATACTGTATGGGTAACACGGTTGACAGTGTAACCATCACAGTGAACGATTGTACGCTGCCGGAATTGTTCTTCGTGCCAACGCTACTACACAGTAAGGACCTCTTTGTGATTTCCGGTTTACCGGAAAATTCTGTGTTGGAAGTGTTCGATGTAAGAGGCAGAATTGTTTACAAGAATGAAAATTATGATAACTCGTTGAGTGGCGCAACGCTTGCTGCCGGATCGTATGTGTACAGATTATCTTTTGCAACAGGTGAAACCCAGACTGGGAAAATCGTTGTCATTCGCTAGCATTCAACTTGCGTAGCGAACAACGTTACGCTGATTGCTTCTCAATGAATTCTTCCGAACAAATTTCTCGTCTCAACGATTCGTGTTCGCTATGTCCGCCCGGACTTGAAATATTTTTCAGCACAACTTTATCTACGTAACTGCGAATTTCTCTTTCTGAAATTTCCGATGAATTTGCCTTTAAGGAGTCACTGTAAATCAATCCTGAGACCATAGATTTTTTGTTTGATCAAAACTAATCCTGGCAACTGGCCGGATCAAACAACAATGCAGGAATCATTGGATTTCAGAAGGAGGATACTATCGTGAAAGTGGCTGAAAACGAGGAGAATAACAATAATAATCAAGGATGTCGGTTACTCAAAAGTAATGCCTAACATAACATCTACACTTCCCCTTTTCTTCCCCGGATTCCAGTCTGGCATCGCTTCGATGACCCGAAGGAGTTCGGCATCTGTCAATATTGATACGGGAACTGTAAGACTCACGCCTGTCACTTCTCCGGTCTTGGCATTCACTTGAAACATTACGCCGGTTGTTTTTCTTTTCAACGCAGCTTTGTCTTCCTTTTGAGGTTTGAAATTCACCAGCACATAGTTTTTCAACGCATCATTTCCTCCAGGATATGATGGCATTTCGCTGAGTTCGAATTCCCCTTTTGAATTGTTAGAACGATTTATCTGACCGTCATTCCCTCCATCATTCTTCTGTTTATTGTCAGTATGAGTTGTAGGCGGATAAACAACCACACTTTTTATGCGAAGGAATTGATCTGTTCCCGCAACACGCGTATTCTCATCCGGATTTACAGGCGGCGCATCTTTCTTCTCATCAGGAACAACAGGATCTACAAAAAGAGATTTTTCGTATCACGGTTGTGTGGCAGGAAGATTCGCATTCGTAAATGTTACCTTTTCGTC
>CAZBYM010000064.1:0-13291 GCA_964495745.1 uncultured Chryseobacterium sp.
GCTCGTAACAGATGTCGGTATTGATTCGATGTACAAAGAATTACGAATGCTTTCTGCAAAGAACTTCAGCGAAAAAACACAAGTCCTGGTTTACTTCGCTGGACATGGCGGCTACGACGAGGTTACACATGAAGGTTATTTAGTTCCGGTTGATGCGCCAAATTATCATTCGCCGAAAATAATGTCCAGTGTTGTGTCATATGGTTATTTGCTCAAAGTGTTGAACAATCTTCCTGCGCAACACGTAATGATAATGATCGATGCCTGCCATTCTGGTTCATTCGATCCTTATTTAACGACACGTTGTCCGGCTAAACAAAAAGGAGAAATCAGTTTTTCTACATTGTCTTTGTTCGTCAATAATTCAATGTCCCTGAAATCCCGCTGCTTCATCACCTCCGGCCGTCTGAACACTGTTCCGGATGGAGAAGGGAAAAATTCACCCTTCATGATTGCAATTTTAAAAGTGCTGAAAGAAAGTCGGGAAAAAGGAATGCCTACTACTTTCAAAGCTCTTGCGGAATCTAAAGAGGTAAAATTCCTTCCATCCAATCCAACAAGCGGAGTTTTTGGGTTCGACGGTGACCCCGGAGAGTTTTTCTTCTTCCCGAAAAAACTGATTCCTAAAAAATAGTTTCTGCTTTGTTGACTATCACAGACCAGATTCAGATCTTTTCTTTTCTCGAGAAATTCAATCAGACCGACTTCAATCCAAATGAGAATTGCGTACGCCAATTTTTGGCCGACGATCATCTCGCGCTGCTTCTTTTTTGTTTCGGTGGAAATTCGAAAGGGGCAAAACTCTATCTGCTTTCTTCCCCGCCAACGGCGGAAGAATTACACAAAGAACTTCTACCTCAACTAATAAAAATTGAAGGAGATAGCATGAGCGATGATCTTCGAGAAAAAGCTATGACTATATATCGCGAGTTGTCATCTCAACACAATTCCGCCAACTACTTTTTTGAGGCGCACTAGTGTTTTACTGAGACTCGTGAGAAGATCCCGCTTCGCTAATTCCTAAACCGCTTTTGTGAATTGCACGTTAGCAACAATCTTGATATCATCACTGACAACAATTCCTCCGGCTTCAGTTACAGCGTCCCAATGTAAGCCAAACTCCTTGCGTTTAATCGTTCCGGATACTTCGAATCCTGCTTTGACATTCCCGTAAAAATCTTTCATCATCCCACCATATTCTACTTTCAACGCAAGCGGTTGAGTTGTACCGCGCATTGTAAGTGAGCCATGAAGAACATAGGTTCCGTCTCCGGTTTTCTCCATTTTGTCTCCTACGAAATCTAATGTTGGGTAATTCGCCGAATCGAAAAAATCTGCGCTCATCAAATGCCCGTCGCGCTGTTCATTCCCTGTGGTAATACTGTTGACTACCGCACTGAAATGCACTTTCGCAGTTTCAAAATTGTCATCGTCTGTTTCAACAACTGCTGAATATTTCGCGAAGGCTCCGGTAACAGTAGAGATCACCAAATGCTTCACTTTGAAATGCACTTCAGAGTGCGCTTCGTCTATTGTCCATTTTGTTTTCATGATAGTATTAAGTTTAATGTTCATCAAAGATAATTAAAATATATGTATATACATATACTTTAACTGTCGGCAATGACGCCTTATTCTCAAGTTTTTGATTAGCAGCATTTTAACTGGCGGTGGCTTGCAACTGGGCCAAGCGAAATGCGAGGCGATTGCGCAATCGGAAATTCATCTTCCAAAAGAATAGTGAATGTTACAAATACTCGTTCGCAAGATTCGCCAACTCGCTACGCTCTCCTTTTTCAAGTGTAATGTGTGAGTACAATTCCTTTCCTTTCAAACGGTCAATCATATAAGACAATCCGTTGGATTGCGTGTCGAGATAAGGTGTGTCAATCTGAAAAATGTCGCCAGTGAAAACAATTTTTGAGTTTTCGCCCGCGCGACTAATTATCGTTTTCACCTCATGGGGTGTCAGATTCTGCGCCTCATCAACAATGAAAAATACGTTAGACAAACTGCGTCCGCGAATATATGCAAGCGGACAAACCACGAGTTTTTCATTCTCAACCATTTCGTTGATCTGCTTGAACTCACGATCTTTTTCGCTGTACTGGCTCTTGATAAATTTCAGGTTATCCCACAACGGTTCCATATATGGATTCAACTTCGACTTGATGTCCCCCGGCAAATATCCAATGTCCTTGTTGCTCAATGGAACAATCGGTCGCGCAAGATAAATCTGGTGATAATTTCTTCGTTGTTCTAATGCGCCCGCCAAAGACAAAAGCGTTTTTCCCGTTCCTGCCACGCCTTGAATTGTAACAAGTCTTACTTCCGGACGAAGAATTGCATCGAGCGCAAAACTCTGTTCGGCATTCCTCGGCGTAATTCTGAAGGCGGTCTCTTTTTTGATTCGCTCAAGTGAAGTGTTCAGCGGATTATAATAACCCAGAACAGATTTCTGTCCGTTCTTCAGAATGTAGTAATGATTCGCAACCGGATTTTTTTTCTTCATTGCAGCCGGAGCTGCTGTCACACCTTTTTCATAAAGTTCATTCAAACTTGCAACCGGAAATTTCTCGTCAGTTGTGATTCCTGTATAAAGTTCATTGAGGTTTTGAATTTTTCCAGTCTCGTAATCTTCTGCATTTAAGTTAAGCGACTTCGCCTTGATACGAAGATTGATATCCTTAGTCACCAACACAACCTTCCTTCCTGGATTATTCTCCATCAGGTGCAAGGCTGAATTCAAAATGCGATGATCGCCCTTTCTCTCACCAAAAATTCTTTCCGCATCAACACTCGCACTTTGGTTCATCTCGATTTTGAACATCCCATGACCTTTGCCATTGATGTTCACCCAATCTTTCAGTGTATTTCTTCCGGAAATTTTATCAATATATCTGGTGAATTCGCGCGCAGCAAAATTCTTTGTGTCATTTCCTTTCTTGAAATTGTCCAGCTCTTCCAGAACCGTTATGGGAACCACTACATCATGTTCTTTGAAACTCTTGATTGCGTTGTGGTCGTAAATAATTACAGACGTGTCGAGCACGAAAATTTTTTTCTCCTTCGCCATAAGTATAAGAGCGTAATTGTTGTTTGGCTAAACTATAACATCGCGTCTACCCTAATTTCAGCGGCCAATTGAAATATGAACACTCGGGTGTTATCAGTTATCAAAAATCCCGCTTTGAGTTTCATGTGCCAAAATCGGGCATTCGTCGAAACTTGTTGATTTTTAGGGTGCTATCTCGTATACTTGAATAAGGATTATTGCCTTTTTTTCACGAATTCGCATTTTAAGATTACACAATTGTGATCTTAATTTTTCGTGTGAAAAAAACAGGTTGTCGTCCCTATTAATATACATAGCACACACGCTAAATTATTGCTTATGAAAAATTGTACCCGCACGCTTCTCCTCGGACTTGTAGTAATTGCAGTTTCGACGTCATCACTTAACGCCCAAGATTGGCGCGAACCATTGGTAGATCCGAATGTAAGTTTCTACGATGTGCAATCAGACTTTTACCAAGATTGGGGAGCGAAAGAAGCGCAAATGCAACAGCATACTATTGACGTTGCCACTGCGGCAAATAAGTTTGCAGTTGGGCGTAATGCTATTACGCCGGCTCCAAGCATGAAAGGCGGATACAAACAATTCAAACGTTGGGAATATTTTATGGAGCCTCGTGTTTATCCTTCAGGAGACATGACTTTGGTTTCTACAACCAATGAGCGTTTCATGGAATATCTGCAAACGAATTCTGATGCGATGTGGCAATTTCAGAGAAGTCAGCCAGGTGGCGCAAATCGCGTTGGCCCTCCGGGAAATCAACTCTTATCAAGTACTTGGACTTTCGCTGGACCAACCGGCGCTCCTGCCGGAATGGGCGCAGGACGAATAAACTTTGTACGTTTCGACCCAACCGTAAGCACAACACTTTGGGCTGGTGCGCCTGCTGGTGGTTTGTGGAAATCAACGAACAGTGGAACATCATGGACAACTGTCACCGATTACCTAACTGTAATTGGTGCAACTGATGTTGCAATTGATCCTTCAAATACAATGAACATGTACTTAGCAACCGGCGACGGCGATGCAGGTGATACTTATTCAATTGGCGTTTTGAAATCTACAGATGGCGGAGTAACATGGAATACAACTGGATTAACATGGACTGTAAACCAAGGTCGCGTTATCAGTAAATTATTAATCAATCCTTCGAATCCGCTTATCGTAATGGCATTCTCTAACGTTGGAATCTGGAGAACTACAAATGGCGGAACATCCTGGACACAAGTTCAAACAACCAATTCATTTAAGGATGCGGAATACAAACCAGGTGACCCAACTACAGTTTATGCTTCCGGAACTCGTTTCTGGAAATCTGTAGATAGCGGTGTTACATGGACAAACACAGCAACAGGTTTGCCTGCCAATACAGTAGTCGATCGTTTTGCCATTGCTGTAACACAAGATCCTACGGGTACAGCCTACGTTTATGTTCTAGCAGGAAGTGCAGCGAACGACGGTTTCTACGGATGTTATCGTTCTACTGATAGCGGCGTAACATTTACAACACGTTCAACAACTCCTAACTTGTTGGGTTGGTCAAGCACAGGTGCTGACACTGGCGGCCAAGGTTGGTATGATCTAGCAATAGCAGCTTCGCCAATTGCGCGTGACGTGGTTATTGTTGGAGGTGTAAATATCTGGCGTTCTACAAATGGTGGAACCAATTGGACTATCAACGCACACTGGACCGGAACGGGCGCGCCTTATGTGCACGCAGACGTTCACGATTTGATTTTCGTCCCTGGATCTGGAACAGCGTATTATGCAGGTTGCGACGGAGGTGTTTTCTACACTGCAAACAGCGGTGGAGCGTGGGCAGATCGCAGTAGCAATCTTTGCATCGCGCAGATTTATCGTATTGGTATGTCTGCATCAACATTGAATTATTGGATCACTGGTCACCAGGATAACGGAACGAACCTGAAGAACGGCGCTTCATACACTGCAACAATGGGCGGTGATGGAATGGACTGTTTTGTAGATCGTACAAATAATAACACGATGTATGGTTCGCAGTACAGCGGATCATTGAACAGAACCACAAATGGCGGCACGAACTGGAATGCTATCATGACAGGATTAACCGGAACCGCACCTTGGGTAACAGATTGGGAGCAGGATCCTACAACAGCTAACACACTTTACTGCGGACGAACAAATATGTTCCGTTCTACAAATCAAGGGACAGGCTGGACGCAACTCACGGCTCTTCCCGCTACACCAGCGGGAACAGTTGTTGATTTCAGAATTGCACCATCCAACAACCAGATTATTTATGTTGCGCGTGCAACCGGTTTATTCAAAACCATCAACGCAGGAACCGCATGGACAACAGTTACTGGAACTCTGCCAGTTGGAAGTGCTACCATTTCCCGTGTAGATGTTCACCCGAACGATCCAAACCACGTTGTCGTAACATTCTCTGGCTACTCAACAGGAAATAAAGTTTTTGAATCTACCAATGGCGGAACTTCCTGGACAAACATTTCAACCGGCTTACCGAACCTTCCAACGAACTGTGTGCGTTTCATGCCGGGAACCACCACGCTTGCTGATGCGATGTATGTTGGTTGCGATGTAGGTGTTTACTACCGAGACAATACTTTCACTAGTTGGCAACCTTACTTTACAGCACTTCCTAACGTTCCGATTTTTGATATCGAAATTTATCAGCCAACCGGAAAGGTTCGTGCAGCATCATACGGACGCGGCGTTTGGGAAGTTGATATTTACAATCCTGGAACACTTGCTCCTATTGCAGACTTCACGGCCAATCAAACTCTGATCTGTCCAGGCACTCCGGTGAACTTCACTGACATGTCGTCTTTTACTCCTACTTCATGGTCGTGGGCTTTTCAAGGAGGAACTCCTGCTACATCAACTGCACAAAATCCAACAGGAATTACATGGAGTGCGCCAGGAACTTATAGCGTAACTCTTACTGCAACGAACATTAATGGAAGTGATGCTGAAGTAAAAACTGCTTACATCACTGTACTTTCTAATGCTGTAACATTACCGCTTGTGGAGGGTTTTCAGGCAACGTTCCTGCCTCCCAATTGGACTGCGAAGAATATCAACAACGATGGCTTGTTCTGGACTCAGGCAACAACAGGAGCTGCGAGTACACAGAGCGCAATGTTCGATAACTACAACTATGATGTTGGTGGTGCGCAGGATGAAATGTGGGCGCCACGACTTAACTTAAGTTCGTATGCTACCGTCTCTATGACCTTCGACGTTGCGTATGCGCGATATAGCGCACCACCATATTCTGATACATTGGAAATCGTAGCGTCTTCAGATTGCGGCGCAACATGGACTTCTGTATACCTCAAAGGAGGGACAATTCTGGCAACAGCTCCGGATCAAACAACTCCTATATTCGTTCCGACTGCGGCGCAATGGAGAAATGAACCGGTCAGCCTTAATGCATTTGCCGGTCAGCCAAGCGTAATTATTGCTATCCGAAATCGCGGACGGTATGGTCAGGCAATCTACGTTGATAACATTAACATCACCGGAACAGTAGCTGCTTTACCAAATGCAACTTTCACGGCGAGTACAACTTCTGTCTGTGCCGGGACGCCTGTAAGTTTCACAAGCACCTCAAGTGGCGCACCGACATCGTGGACATGGACATTCCCTAGCGGAACTCCGGCTTCAGCAACTACGCAAAACGTTGCCAGCGTTGTATGGAATACCGCAGGAACTTATACTGTCACGCATACTGCAACGAACGTAAACGGAACCGGTACTACAACACAAGTAATTACAGTTCTCGCTACACCTACTGTTACAACCACCGCTTCCAGCTCTACGATTTGTGCGGGAAGCAGTACAACTTTGACAGGCTCGGGAGCGTCAACTTACGCGTGGATGCCGGGAAGTTTAACAGGAACCTCAGTCGTCGTCACGCCAGCAACAACAACAACTTATACAGTTACCGGAACCGCTGCTAATGGTTGTACCGGCTCAACCACTCGAGTCATTACTGTAAACCCATTGCCAACAGTTACCACAACTGCATCGAGCACAACTATTTGTTCTGGAAACAGCACCACATTGACTGGAGCTGGGGCGTCAACGTATGCTTGGATGCCAGGTTCTCTGAGTGGAACATCAGTTGTTGTATCACCCGCAATCACGACAACATATACTGTAACAGGAACGGATGTTAACGGTTGCGTAAATACTGCAACACGAACTATCACAGTTAATCCAACGCCAACAGTTACCGCTACGGCGTCAAGTCCAACAATATGTGCAGGAAGCAGTACGAACCTCACCGGTGCCGGTGCTTCAACTTACGCGTGGATGCCAGGATCGCTTTCGGGAACAACGGTTTCTGTAACGCCCGCAACAACCACAACTTATACTGTTACCGGAACTGCAGTGAATGGATGTATAGCTACGCAAACAGTTCTCGTAACAGTTACGCCTAGTCCAACTGTTACTACTACAGCTTCCAGCACAACAATCTGTTCGGGCAACTCAACTACAATAACTGCTTCGGGGGCAACAACATATTCGTGGATGCCTGGTTCATTAACAGGAACCAGCATTGTCGTATCGCCTGCTACAACTACTACTTATACAGTTACTGGAACCACTGCCGGTTGTACAGGAACAGCAACCCGATTAATAACAGTGAATCCATCTCCTACTGTTACTGCAACTGCATCGGCACCGACTATATGCGTTGGAAATAGCACGAATCTTACCGGTAGTGGCGCTTCAACTTACGCATGGATGCCGGGGTCGCTCTCGGGAACAACAGTTTCTGTCACTCCTGCAACCACAACAACTTATACTGTTACCGGAACTGCGGTGAATGGATGTACATCAACACAAACTGTTCTGGTCACTGTTACGCCTCTACCAACCGTTACAACCTCTGCATCAAGCACAACAATCTGTAATGGCAGCTCAACTACCATCACGGCTTCAGGGGCAACTACATACTCTTGGATGCCTGGATCTTTGACAGGAACCAGCGTTGTTGTTTCGCCTGCTGTAACTACAACATACACAGTTACCGGAACCACTGCAGGATGCTCTGGAACGACAACTCAATTGATTACTGTTAATCCAACTCCAACAGTTACAGCGACAGCATCGGCTCCGTCGATCTGCGTTGGAAATAGTACGAACCTCTCGGGTTCTGGAGCTTCGACTTATGCGTGGATGCCTGGATCGTTATCCGGCACAACTGTTTCTGTTTCTCCTGTCGTGACAACAACGTATACAGTGACGGGCACCGCGGTCAACGGGTGTATTTCAACTCAAACAGTTCTCGTTACTGTGACGCCTGGACCAACAGTAACCACTTCTGCATCGAGCTCGACAATTTGTGACGGAAACTCGACTACCATTACTGCTTCTGGCGCTACAACATATGCATGGATGCCGGGATCGCTCACAGGAACAAGTGTGGTTGTGTCTCCAACAACAACGACAACATACACTGTAACCGGAACAACTGCAGGATGTACTGGAACCGCAACGCAACTGATCACGGTAAATCCTACACCAACAGTAACTGTGTCAGCTTCCAGCTCAACTATATGCAACGGAAACACAACTACACTTACAGCATCGGGCGCAACCACTTACTCTTGGATGCCAGGCTCATTAACCGGTACAAGTGTTGTTGTTTCTCCTGCAGTTACAACTTCTTACACTGTGACCGGAACAACAGTTGGATGTAGTAATACTGCAACGCAAGTAATCACAGTTAATCCTACTCCAACCGTAACTGCAACTGCTTCAAGTCCGACAATATGTTCGGGCAGCAGCACCAATTTAACTGCATCCGGAGCCTCAACTTACACTTGGATGCCAGGTTCACTTTCCGGAACTACAGTTGCTGTTAGTCCAACCACCACTACCACATACACAGTAACCGGCACTGCAGCGAATGGTTGTATCTCAACGCAAAACGTAACTGTTACAGTTAACGCTTCGCCAACAGTCACGGCATCCGCTTCTACAACGTCGATTTGTACTGGAGGCAGCACAACGCTCACTGGTAGTGGGGCCTCAACATATCTTTGGATGCCGGGCTCTCTTACTGGTTCAAGTGTCGTAGTTACTCCTGCAGTAACAACAACATATACTGTAACCGGAACTGCAGCGAATGGCTGTACTGATGTTCAAACGATAACCATCACAGTTGGAGCGCAGCCAACGGTTACTTCTTCCGCATCGAGTTCTTCGATCTGTGCAGGAAGCAGTACAACACTAACTGCTGCGGGCGCCACAACGTTTACGTGGATGCCGGGATCGCTTAGTGGTACTTCGGTAATTGTTACACCTGCTGCAACTACAACGTATACAGTTACCGGTTCGAATGGTCCTGGATGTTCAAATACTTCCACTTTAACAGTAACGGTTAACGCACTGCCTACGGTTACAACATCAGCGTCTTCAACCACAGTTTGCTCAGGAAGCCCTACAACACTTACCGGTGCAGGTGCATCTACTTATCTGTGGATGCCGGGATCACTTACAGGAACTTCCGTAGTTGTGAATCCAACAGTAACAACAACATACACAGTAACTGGCACCAGCGCTGCAGGATGTACAAACACTGCAACTCGCACTATTACTGTCAATGCGTTGCCAACATTAACTGTTACGCCGGTAGCCCCGTCAATTTGTCTTGGAGGCAGCGTGAATCTGGTTGCTTCGGTGACTGGCGGCTGTACATATAGTTGGTCTCCTACTGTCGGACTTTCCGCTCCTACTTCGTCAACTACTGCCGCATCGCCAACGATTACAACGACCTATGTGATGACGAAAACAAGGACAACCACAGGGTGTTCAAATACTGCATCTGTTGTAGTTACCGTTAACCCTTCGCCTACAGTAACCGCTACCGCTTCAAGCACTTCTATTTGTACCGGAAATACCGTCACAATAACCAGTTCGGGGGCTTCTACGTATGTTTGGAATCCAGGACCAATGACAGGTCCAAGTGTTTCTGTTAGTCCGAACGTTACTACCACCTACACAGTAATTGGAACCGGATCGAACGGTTGTACGAGCAGTCAAACAATAACCATTACCGTAGGTGCACAACCAACTGTTACTGCTTCTTCTTCGAGCAGCGCAATTTGCAATGGCAACTCAGTTACGTTGACCGGTTCGGGAACAACAACGTATAATTGGATGCCTGGCAGCTTAAGTGGAACTTCGGTAAGTGTTTCTCCGACTGTTAACACAACTTATACTGTGACGGGATCAAATGGCCCTGGTTGTTCCAATACTGCAACTGTGTCCGTAGTAGTTAATGCGTTGCCAACTGTGAGTGCGTCTTCCAGCGGTTCTGTTTGTGCTGGCGACCTTGTTACTCTAACTGGAAGTGGAGCTTCAACATACGCTTGGATGCCTGGTTCACTTTCTGGATCGCCTGTAACCGATGCTCCTGCAAGTTCTACGACATACACAGTAACCGGAACAGATATTAATGGTTGTTCCAATACTGCTACAGTCGCTGTAAACGTGAACACTCTGCCTACAGTAAGCGCCTCTTCCAGCGGTGACATTTGTGCAGGCAATCTCGTTACGCTCACTGGTAGCGGAGCTTCAACATACGCTTGGATGCCGGGATCACTTTCCGGTTCTCCAGTAACGGATGCTCCTGCAAGTTCTACTACGTACACTGTAACAGGAACAGATATTAATGGCTGTTCAAATGCTTCAACAGTTGTAGTAAACGTAAACGCATTGCCTACGGTTGGCGCTTCATCAAGCGGTACAATTTGCGCTGGTGATCTCGTTACACTTACAGGTAGCGGAGCTTCAACATACGCTTGGATGCCAGGATCACTTTCGGGTTCTCCGGTAACGGATGCTCCTGCAAGTTCTACTACGTACACTGTAACAGGAACAGATATCAATGGATGTTCGAATACAGCGACCACTTCTGTAAACGTCAATCCTACTCCAACAGTAACGCTCACTCTGGCAATAGACACTGCTTGTGATATTGATGGTCCAACTCCTCTCTCGGGAGGAGCTCCTGCTGGCGGTAACTACACAGGTCCTGGTGTAACAGCGAATAATTTCGACGCCTCTTCAGTTGGCGCGGGAACATACGCGATCGTTTACACGTATGTTGACGGAAATGGATGTACAGATTCTGCAACGCAAAATATCGTTGTTGATGTCTGCAGCGGAATTCCGATTGACGCAGGAATATCAACACTTAGCGTTGTGCCGAATCCAAACAACGGAGAGTTTATTTTAAGCTTCTTCGCAGCCAATTCAGATGATTATGTTCTTGAGATTCACAACGCCCTTGGACAAATTCTATACGTAGAGCAACTCAATACATTCTCAGGTCAGTATTCGAAAGAAATTTCGCTCTCGGAATACGAAAAGGGTTTATATACGATCCGCCTTCGTTCCTCCGATAAAGAGTCAGTTATTCGTATGATCACTTATTAGAGAGAGAAATCTCGCAATAAGACGCCGTTGCAAGCAATTGCAGCGGCGTTTTTTATTCCATCAATCTGATCTTGACCTGTAGACAAGCTGGATTTGGCGCAAGTCGTTGATAATTACCATTGTATTTCTTATACTTGCTATTGAAATACCTGCCTTTGGAAATGACCACAGACCACAAATCTGAATTCCATCAGCAAGAATAACCAGCACATCAATTCAGCAATCAAATGAAAAAACTTGTCCTCGCCGTTCTGGCATTTTCGCTAAGTGGAGTAGTTTCAGCACAGACTTTACTAACTGCGAATGCAACTGTTTCCAAATGGAATAAAGTTCCAGCTGGCCGCACCTGTGGTGTAATGGATCACGAAGCGGATCTTCTCTTAAATGATCCTGGTCGCGCTGCAGCACGCCAAATTTTCGAGCAGCAAAGTCAGGCTTGGATTGCTTCTCACCAGAATCAAATCTCGACTCAGGTCATTATTACGATTCCTGTAGTGGTACACGTCGTGTACAATAATGCCACTCAAAATATCAGTACTGCGCAGGTGCAATCACAGATCAATGTCCTGAATGCTGATTTCACTGCTACTAATTCCGATTTCGGAAACACGCCTGCAATTTATCAACCTGTTGCTGCCAACGTTGAATTCCAATTCTGTCTTGCACAGCAAGATCCGTTGGGGAATCCAAGCACAGGAATAAACAGAGTTTCTACAAGTACAACTTCATTCTCAACAAACGATAACGTGAAATTCACGGCTAGCGGAGGAACCAATGCCTGGGATCCAACACGTTACTTTAATATCTGGGTTTGTCCAATGGGCGGAGGAATTCTTGGGTACGCCGAGTTCCCTACAGGGGTTTTAAGCCAGACGTATGGAGTTGTAATTGGATACAACTATTTTGGTAACACCGGTGTTGTATCAGCGCCATTTAATCTTGGGAGAACGGCAACTCACGAAGTCGGACACTGCTTCAATCTTTTTCATATTTGGGGAGACGACGGCACAAGTTGTACTGGTTCAGACCAATGTGCCGATACTCCGAATCAAGCAGACGAGAATTATGGTTGCCCTACATTTCCAGCAGTAAGTTGCTCTAACAGCGGCGATATGTCAATGAATTACATGGACTATACCGATGACGCATGCATGTACATGTTCACTGCCGGTCAAAAAGCGCGAATGCTCGCCGTGATAAATGCTACTCCATATGTTTCGCTGCAAACTTCAACCGTGTGTTCTTCGCCGGGGAATGCGCCTCCAACTGCGCTTTTCGTTGCCAACTCAACTGCTGTTTGTCCGTCAACACCAATTACGTTTACAGATCAGTCTACCATCAACACAACTTCATGGAGCTGGACTTTCCCAAGCGGAACTCCTGCAACTTCAACAGCGCAAAATCCACCATCTGTTACCTGGAGCACTCCTGGAACTTATACCGTAACGCTTGTTGCTACGAATGCTTTTGGAAACAGCACATACACGATGGCAATCACAGTGCTGGGTGTTGTACTTCCTCCGCTTGTTGAAGGATTTGAAAACGCAACTTATCCTCCAGCGGGTTGGACACTTTTCGATGCGGGCTCCAATGGCGCAGTGTGGACGCGTGCAAATGTTGGACGCAATAGTTCCTGGAGTTCGAAATTCGATAATTACAATATCAATGTCGCAGGATTACGTGATGACCTTCGCACGCCTCGAATGAATTTCTCTTCTGCAGCAACATGTACGCTGACGTTTGATGTCGCGCATAGAA
>CAZBYM010000065.1:0-13232 GCA_964495745.1 uncultured Chryseobacterium sp.
AAGCGGTTTCATTGGAGATATTGGTTTCGATATGTATCAGAAAATTCTTGATGAGGCTATTCAAGAATTAAAAGAAACTGAATTCCGTGAATTGTTCAAGCAGGAAGAAGAAGAGCAGAAGCGAGAAGGAAAAGATTTCACAACGAAGCACAAAGGAATTTTTGTTCGCGATACTCAGATCGACACGGATATGGAAATTCTTATTCCTGATCAGTATGTAGAGAATATTACTGAACGACTTTCATTGTATCGTCAGCTGGATGATAGTAAATCGGAAGATGACCTTCATCGTTTTGAATCCATGTTGCGCGATCGTTTTGGTGCTGTTCCAGCTCAAGTGGAAGAGTTGATTGACACGGTTCGCTTACGCTGGATGTGCATGCAAGTTGGTTTCGAGCGACTCGTTTTGAAAAACAAAAGAATGGTTGGATATTTTATTCCTAAACAGGATTCGCCTTACTATCAATCAGAAGCTTTCACGAAGGTTCTGCAATTCATTCAGGCAAATCGTCAAGTGAAGATGAAAGAAAATAACAACAAGCTTTCTATTGCATTTGAGAATGTCACTTCGATTAAAGATGGGATGCGTTCGATGCAGGCAATGGTTTGATTCTCTGTTCGCATTATTTCTTGCCCCCTTCGGAGAGTTCAACAGGGGCCTGCCAGGCGATTCAGTTATTTTCTAATTGAAAGCAAGATCTGGGAATTATGGAAAAACTCGCTCCTTCGCGTGTTACTAATTCAACGATCGCCGTTATATCCCCAACAGGACGGCAATCCTGATCACTAAAACACTGTTTTCATGCTAAAGAAATTACTCTTCATTTGTGGATGCCTTGTGCTTTCCAACATACATGCTCAATCTTCTCTTCCCTCACCTCAAGGTCCAGACACAAAACCATTTCTCGTTTATTTCGGATATGGAGTTTCTGCGAACAAGATGACTCCTGTTTCGCAATACTATTGTGCTTCCGAACAATCTGGATCGTTTACAATAAAAGAGCGAAGTTCAAGTGGCGTCTGGTCGTTCAAAGATGCAACACCTGTGATTTATTACACCTGGGTTCCTCAATTGCAATATCACTTTCTTCCCCGAAAAAAATGGGCAAAAACTTTCGGCGGCCGATTGAAAAATTTCTGTGGGACTCTCGTTAGCAACAACACGTATCGTATCGGTTTCGCCGGTGGTCTCGGATTGAATTTACTTCGCCCGGAATTTATGGCAGCCCCTTCACTTATTATAGGAAGAAACTTGAGTTTTCAAGCAGGTATTTGTGTTGTTGGAAAATCAACTCTGCGCGGAGAATATCAGGAAGGACAAGTTGTGAATGAGCATCTCGATTTTGAAACACTGCACCAACGTGTATATTATCCGGAGTGGTTTTTCTCAGTGGCGTTTCGGTTTGATAGGGTAATTTTTGTGGAGCGGCCTGATGAATGATGGACTTTCTTATCCTTGCCTCCTCGGCTCCGCTCGGTCTGACAAGTCAACTCAACAAGAAGTTCATCTGAAATGATTTCGAAAAAACGTTAGGTTTATCGGAGATGTATTGTCAGACCGAGCGGAGTCGAGGAGACAAAATCCATCACAAATTCTTATCCATCTTCCGATAGTAAATCGCAAACACGATCAATATCACAGCACGTGTTCCCATTGCAACAGGGTTCAGCAAATCCAAAAGCAATTCAACAATCAGGTTGGCGAAAAAAGTAACCATGAATAACTCAACGCCCCAACGCTTGTAATGCCATACACCTACGTAAGCGATAAACCGCAGTGATATCAGCAAACCAAAAAGTGCAGGATAAAAATCACCCAATCTTCTGGTGTCTGGAGAAAAAACGGAAGGCATGTTCAGCAAGACGCCTACAAATCCGAAGACAACTAGCATCGTGATAATCTTGGGCCGCTTGTAAATCGTGTATGCCATTATATTCCGCTTCTAATTGCTTCCACCGGATCAAGTTGAGATGCAGAGTAAGCAGGAATGAATCCTGAAATAATTCCAATCATGGCCGAAATCGTGAGTCCAAGAATAATATTTGAACTGGTGAGTACAAAATCGAAATCGATCATACGCGAAGCAATCACTGCTCCGAGAAAGACGAGTCCCAGTCCAATCACCCCTCCGATGATGCACAGAAATACAGATTCAAAAAGAAATTGAGTGAGGATAAACCAGTTTTTCGCACCAAGCGCCTTCTGAATTCCAATTTGATTGGTACGTTCTTTCACTGAAACAAACATGATGTTTGCAATTCCGAAGCCTCCAACGAGAATTGAAAACGCACCGATCACCCATCCTGCAGTTCCGAAAACCCGGAATATGCTCTCGGTTTGTGAAGTCAAGAGACTTACTTCGTTCAATGAAAAATCATCATCAGCTCCTGGTTTCAAACGACGAACTCCGCGCATCAAGCCGAGCAAGTCCTCTTTCAAATCACCAACACTTACTCCTGATTTCCCTCTCACAAGGATTGTTGGGTTGATCTGATCCGTTTCCAGATCAATGTATTTCTGCGCGAACTCTGCCGGAAGCACAACCATGTTGTCGTGGCTGTTGCCTAGCATACTTTCTCCTTCGCGATCGAATTCTCCAATAATCTGAACTTTCTGCCCATAAAGTTTCAGCTCTAAGCCTATGGGATCTTGCCCTCCAAACAAGGCCTGGCTGATGCCGTGCCCAATTATGCAGACCGGATTTCCGGTTTCAATTTCCTGATCAGCAAAAAATCGCCCTTTTACAACTTCAAACGATTTCACAAGCTCGTATCCTTTTGTGGTCGCCAGAAGTTGGGCATTCTCCACGAATGAAGTTTTGTAATAAATTGTTTTGCGAACATAGGCCGTGAATACTGCAGCTTCTGCGGTTTCCGACCTTCGCATGATATCTTCTGTTTCACGGATTTTTGGAAGAGGGCGATTCATGTATTTCCACCAAGGATAATCCGGCCCGAATGTCCATGGCCATTTCTGAACGAAAATCACGTTACCACCCAGAGAATCAAGGCTGCTACGAACTTTTCTTTCGAGGGAATCTACTGCAGTAAACACAGCAATAATGGCAAAGATTCCAATAGTAATACCCAACAGTGACAAAGTCGTCCGCAGCCTATTCACCCTCAGAGCATGGAATGCGAAGGCGATACTTTCACGAAAAAGGGACAGGAAAAACATCTGTCAAAGGTAAGCGTTTCCATCTTGCAGGTTTCGCAATGGAATCCTTCAGTCAGAACAACTGTTTTGTCACTTGTCTCGCATCTGACCACATTTGTTCTGGCGAGTATCACACTTACTTTTTCCTTCGACCAAACCAAAAATCAACAACTATTTTTGTATTGTCCGGAAGTGTGGCTTCGCTGATGTTTGGCGTTCGAATTATGAACAGAAAAAGTACTTTATCAACAAACCCAAAAAAGCGCGTTTTGGCTCAATTTCATGCATGTGAACTTTGTACCTTCGAGACACTTTTTCAACACACGTATGAATAGCTCCCGCAAAATAAAAAGTGCCCTGATTTCAGTGTTCTACAAAGACAATCTTGAACCTGTGATCAAGAGACTTCATGCTTTGGGCGTAACGCTTTACAGTACGGGAGGAACGCAATCATTCATCGAGCAATTAGGAATTCCTGTTACGCCGGTTGAAACACTTACTTCGTATCCTTCCATTCTTGGTGGACGAGTAAAAACATTGCATCCAAAAGTATTCGGAGGAATTCTAAGTCGCAGAGAATTAAGTTCTGATGTTGCGCAACTTGAAGAATATGAAATTCCGGAATTGGATCTTGTCATTGTAGATTTATATCCGTTCGAACAAACTGTTGCAAGCGGAGCAGCAGAGCAAGATGTGATTGAGAAAATTGATATTGGTGGAATTTCTCTCATTCGCGCAGCCGCAAAAAATTTCAAAGACGTTGTTATTGTTTCTTCACGTGAGGATTATCCTTCACTTCTCGAATTACTGAACACGAAAAACGGATCAACAGATATTGCTGATCGCAAAGTATTTGCAACACGTGCATTTGCGGTTTCTTCAGGGTATGATTCTGCAATTTTCAATTGGTTCAATGCAGATGGAAGTGAACTCGTTTTTCGTGCTGCACAGAATGGGGGAAGAAGTTTGCGTTACGGTGAGAATCCTCATCAGAAAGCATTCTTTTACGGGAATCTCGATGCGATGTTTGATCAGATCGCCGGGAAGGAATTGTCGTACAATAATCTTCTTGATGTTGATGCTGCTGTAAATCTCATTGATGATTTTACAGAAACATCATTCGCAATTTTGAAACACAACAACGCTTGTGGGGCGGCTTCTCGTCCAACTGTTCTTGAAGCGTGGAATGCTGCATTGGCCGGAGATCCTGTTTCGGCATTCGGAGGAATTCTTGTTTGCAACAAAACGATTGACGCTGCTGCTGCCGCGGAGATAACTAAAATATTTTTCGAAGTCATCATTGCACCAGCTTATGACAAAGCGGCATTGGATATTCTTCAACAAAAACAAAACAGAATTATTCTCATTCGCAAGCAAGTGAAACTTCCTTCTACACAACACCGCACTTTGTTGAATGGAGTTATTACTCAGGAAAAAGATTTGAGAACCGAAAGCGCAGAAGAGATGAAACCCGGAACAACATCTGTTCCTACTGCGACAGAATTCAACGATCTCGTTTTTGCCAATAAATTGGTGAAGCATACGAAATCAAATACAATTGTATTGGCGAAGAACGCTCAGCTGATTGCAAGCGGAACAGGGCAGACTTCGCGGGTGGATGCATTGAAGCAAGCAATCGTAAAAGCAAATGCATTTGGAATGGATTTGAATGGAGCGGTAATGGCTTCTGACGCATTTTTCCCTTTCCCTGATTGTGTTGAGATTGCGCACACCGCGGGAATTCGTGCTGTTGTTCAACCGGGAGGATCAATCCGCGATAAAGATTCAATTGATTTTTGCAACGCCCACGGGATGGCAATGGTCATCACAGGCAATAGACATTTTAAACATTGATTACCCCTAAAACGCACAATGGGAATTTTTAGTCTCTTTACTCAGGAAATCGCGATTGACCTTGGAACGGCAAACACGATTATCATTCACAACGACAAAGTAGTTGTTGACGAACCTTCAATCGTTGCTATAGATCGCACGACAGGAAAAATTATTGCCGTTGGAAAGCAGGCGATGCAAATGCATGGCAAGACGCATGAAAACATCAAGACAATTCGTCCTCTGAAAGATGGTGTAATTGCGGATTTCCATGCTGCAGAACACATGATTCGCGGAATGATTAAGATGATCAATCCGGGAAGAAAATTGTTCACGCCTTCTTTGCGTATGGTAATTTGTATTCCATCTGGAATTACAGAAGTAGAGAAACGTGCTGTTCGCGATTCTGCGGAACATGCCGGCGCGAAAGAAGTTTATCTTATTCACGAGCCGATGGCGGCCGCTATCGGTATTGGTATCGATGTGGAAGAGCCAATGGGAAATATGATCATTGATATCGGCGGCGGAACTTCAGAGATTGCTGTAATCGCATTGGGAGGAATTGTTTGCGACAAATCAATTCGTATTGCCGGCGATGAATTCACAGGTAGCATTGAAGAATACATGCGTCGTCAACACAACATTCTGATTGGTGAACGTACAGCAGAGCGAATCAAGATTGAAGTTGGTGCTGCAATGGCAGAGATCGAAAATCCACCACCGGACTTCCCTGTTCATGGTCGCGATTTGATGACAGGTATTCCAAAAGAAATTTATGTTTCGTATGTTGAAATTGCACATGCACTCGACAAATCAATTTCGAAAATCGAAGAAGCGATTCTTAATGCACTTGAAATGACGCCGCCGGAATTATCTGCAGACATTTACAGAACTGGAATTTATCTCGCTGGCGGTGGTTCATTATTGCGCGGTCTGGACAAACGAATTTCATTGAAAACAAAATTACCCGTGCACGTGGCTGATGATCCGCTTCGTGCAGTTGCACGCGGAACCGGAATTGCGCTCAAGAATATTGACAAGTTCCCGTTCCTGATCAAGTAAGAAATAGTTTCAATCAACAGGATATCCTAAGCGATGCGGAATCTCATCGTTTTTTTAGCACGACATTATTTTTTCCTGCTGTTTCTTTTCCTGCAGATTGTCTCGCTGACGCTTGTAGTCAACCACAATTATTTTCAAAAAGCCGCGGCTGTTTCAGCTTCCAATGCGTTGACGGGTTCAATGTATGAAACACGTAACGAGATAACGCAGTATTTTGACTTGAGAGATCAGAACATTCAACTTTCGGAAATGAATGCAATTCTGCTGGGAAAACTCGAAAGTGCTTATCTGAATTACGACACAACAGTGCATGTGGTGAATGATACGATTCGTCGCCTTCGTTACAGTTACATCGCTGCGCAAGTGATCGACAATACGGTTTCACTGCGAAATAATTATCTCGTCCTTAATCGTGGCGCTTTGCAAGGTGTAAAAGTGGATATGGGAGTTGTAACGCCTGGCGGAATTGTGGGAATCGTTCGCGAGGTTTCTGACAATTTCTGCGTCGTGATGTCAATCCTTCACAAAGACAGCAAAGTGAGTGCGAGTGTGAAAAAGGATGGAACGTTCGGGCAAGTTTCATGGGACATTACCGATTACCGCGAAGGAGTTATGGTTGATCTTCCGATTCACTCGAAAATAAAAATTGGCGACACGTTGGTAACTAGCGGACTTGGAGATGCTTTCCCTGCAGGAATTCCTGTTGGTACTGTGAAATCGTTCGAGAAAAAAGCTGGAGAAAAAACATACACAGTTCGGGTTTTATTTACTACCGATTTCCGTCGCCTGCATCACGTTTATATTGTCAAGGATTTGATGCGTGATGAAATCAATCAGCTAAAAGAGAAAGGTGGGATGAACAATGGTGAATGAACTCATTAGACATGGTCTGAGATTCATAGGTTTGATTTTGGTTCAAGGATTGATCTTGAAAAATATGGAGATTGGTCACTTGATCAATCCATTTCTCTACGTACTGTTTATTATTCAACTTCCTTTCGAACTTCCTGCCTGGATTGGACTGATGCTCGCCTTTGTATTGGGATTTTTTGTTGATCTTTTCTATGGAACAATGGGAATGCACATGGCGGCCTGCACACTGATGGGTTGGGCGCGACCTTCCATTCTTCGGTTCATGGTTCCGCGCGACGGTTATGAATTTGGTCAACAACCAACGATTCAGGATATGGGTAAGATGTGGTTTCTTTCATACGCAGCAATTCTAATTGTCTTGCATCATTTCTTTTTGTTTACTCTTGAGATTTTTAGCTTCCGCGAAATTTTGTTGACGATTGTTCGTGTTATTTTCAGCTCTGCAGCCACGCTGTTACTTGTAGTTGTTACTCAGTTTTTATTTTACCGCACTCGCGAATCAACATGAACCTACAGGACAGAAAATACTTCGTCATCGGTTTTGTCGTGTTGATCATGATCCTTTACACCGTGCGATTATTTTACATCCAGGTTGTAGAGGACAAATACAAACTCACCGCAAGTAACCAGGCCTTCCTGTATCAAACAGATTATCCGCCCCGGGGAACAATTTATGATCGCAATGGAAAATTACTGGTAACGAATCAGGTTGCGTATGACTTGATGGTGGTTCCTCGCGACATGAAAGGTTGTGACACTGTCGGACTGTGTAAAATTCTCAATATTACCGTCGAAGAACTCGTCAAGAGATTGGTTCGTATGTCAGGAAGTGTTGATGATGCAGCAGATGATTATCGCAGTCACATTTTTGAAAGTCAGATGTTGCCTGAACTTAATGCGCGGTTGCAGGAGCGTATGTATAAGTTTTTGGGATTCTATGTTCAGTCGCGTACGATACGTACATATGAATATCCAATCGCAGCACACTTACTGGGTTATGTGGGAGAAGTGAACCAGGCATTGTGCGATACAAATCCATATTACAAGTCGGGAGATTACATTGGGAAATCAGGAATTGAGCGCGGCTATGAGCAGTTTTTACGTGGCACAAAAGGTGTTCAGATATTAATGCGCGATGTTCACAACAACATCAAAGGAAGTTACAAGGATGGCTTGTACGATACTGCAGCGATCAAGGGCAAGGACATGGTTTCAACCTTGGATGCGGAATTGCAATTGTATGCTGAACAACTCATGCAAAATAAGATTGGAGGAATTTGTGCGATTGAACCGGCAACAGGAGAAATTCTTGCCCTAGTGACTAGTCCTACATATGATCCCAACCTTTTTGTAGGACGCGACTTCTCAAAGAATTATACGGTCTTGATTCAGGACACGATTGGTCGTCCACTCTTTAATCGCGCGTTACAATCAAGTTATCCTCCGGGTTCTACTTTTAAGTTGATGAATGCGTTGATTGGTTTGCAGGAAGGTGTTCTTAAACCCGAAACCCGTTATCCGTGTGCTGGAGGTTATCCGCCATTGGCAGGAAGACCAAAATGTCACCCGCATGCAAGCCCAACAGATTTGTATGGATCAATTGCGACTTCATGCAACTCATATTACACGTACGTTTTTAAATCAATTCTCGACAATCGAAAATACCCGAGTCAGGTCGACGGTTTTAAAGCATGGCGGGAATTCGTATTGAGTTTTGGAGTTGGTGTGGAAATCGGAACCGATCTTCCATTTGAGAAAAAGGGTAATGTTCCCACGCCGGAATACTATGATCGTGTATTTGGAAAAGGAAGATGGAAATCTATTACGCTCGCGGGTGCAGGACTCGGTATTGGCCAAGCAGAGTTAGGAGTTACACCAGTGCAGATGTGCAATATTATTTGCACTATAGCGAACCGTGGATTTTATCACATTCCACATTGCATCAAATCAATTGAAGGCGATTCTACGTTCGTGAAAAAGTGGACTGAGAAACATTATACCAAAGTCACAAACACCACAGCATTCGACAATGTGGTGGAAGGAATGGCTTTGGTAATGACAGGTGGAACAGGGCGCTCTGTACAAATTCCCGGAATTGTAATGTGCGGTAAAACCGGAACGGCGCAGAATCCGCATGGCGATGATCATTCGGTATTTGTTTTGTTTGCTCCGCGCGATAATCCCAAGATTGCAATTGCAGTTCTTGTTGAGAATGCAGGATTTGGATCTGCTTACGCTGCGCCAATCGCTAGTCTGCTGGTTGAAAAGTACCTCACAGGAACTGTACTTCGAAAAGACATGGAGCTTCGAATGCTTGAAGGCGATTTGATCCACAAGAGTGCAGACAAAAAACCACTTGTTCACTGATGCGCGAAAAAGGCGAACGATTATTGCTAAACGTAGATTGGTTCATCGTAATCATCTTCGTGTTGCTTGTCGTTATGGGCTGGTTCAATATTTACTCTGCTGTATATGACGAACAAAAGAGCGACATATTCAATTTTAAGCGCCTCGAGAGCAAACAGTTGATGTTCGTGATCGTGTCCATCGTCATTGCGTTTTCAATCATGGTGATTGACGCTTCTTTTTTCACAGCCACTTCGTTTTATATTTATGGCACAATACTATTTCTCAATCTCATTGTCGCATTTGCAGGTGAGGAAATCAAAGGAAGCCGTTCATGGTTTAAGTTCGCAGGATTCGGTTTTCAGCCTGCAGAATTCGCCAAGTTTGCCACAGCACTAGCGCTCGCAAAATTTCTGAGTGGGCTGAATCGACCCGACATCAAGAAAGCTTTGGGAATTGCATTGGCCATCATTGCGATTCCAGTTTTTATCATCATTCTTCTGCAACGTGAAACCGGAGTTGCACTTGTTTTTGCTGCATTGGTTCTTGTGCTGTACCGTGAAGGACTTATTGCCGGATGGATATTGTTGATCGGGCTGGTTTCTGTTTTAGCAATGGTGCTTGGAATTAAATATCAGGAAATCAGATTGTGGATACTATTGGGAATGGCAGGAATTGCTGCATTACGCCTAATGTTTGTTCGTAAGAGAACGGTGAAGCAGATTTTGTTTTCAGCGATTGCCGTCATGTATTTCGGTGGTATTATGTTCGCCTCTTACAAAGCAATTGAACAAATGCCGGAGCATCAATCCGGACGAATCAAGGTTTGGTTGGGACTACCGGTTTCCCGCGCGATTGAAGATCGTTACGGATACAACACCAAACAATCGATGATCGCAATTGGTTCCGGAGGATTTGAAGGCAAAGGTTACCTCGATGGAACACAAACAAAATTTCGATTCGTTCCGGAGCAGGAAACGGATTTTATTTTCTGCACCGTAGGCGAGGAGTGGGGATTTATTGGAAGTACAATTGTTGTTTTGCTTTATTCGATGCTCATCATTCGAATAATAATACTTTCTGAGCGACAACGTTCTGACTTTACACGAATTTATGGATACGCAGTTGCATCCATCTTTCTGTTTCACTTATTGGTGAATATCGGAATGACGATTGGCATTCTGCCTGTAATTGGGATTCCTCTGCCATTCTTTAGCTATGGGGGATCTTCGCTCATCAGCTTCACAATATTGCTGTCGATTTTTGTTAAACTCGACTCGCAGCGATTACTGATCCTCCGATAGGGTTCAATAATGGGCAGAAGTATTTTTCTTCACCAATGCGAGAATCGCTAATGTAATTCCGCCCGTAAACAGGATATACACGGTGAAAAAAGCACCGATGTGCCCCGTGATTGCGACAGGATCAAAGCCTGTATGCGCAGATTCAAATGCATGGAACAATCCAATAGAATGAAGTATCCAGAAAATTGGAATGATAGCTGCATGAATAATGAAACACCATGAGAAAAAACCTGTGAAGCGCACCCTCTTTTTCAAATATTTCCTGAATACATACCAGACAACGTATGCATACAGTGGCGACAGACACACCAGATCGAGCAATGAAAATGGAACAAGATAAATTTCCATGTTGAAATGTAAGAAGAAATCGTTTCGCCACAAAGGAGCGCGGAAATTGTTTAATGCAAAAAAAAGAGCCACTGATTATTTCAGCGGCTCTTCTATTTTTTGTGGAAGTAATTTAGAAATGCTTCGCTCTGTTGTCAATAATATCTGCTTCTTCTTTCAATACATCTCCGGCAGCACCATCTGCACGGGAAGAAATTCCCTGAATCAAACGGGCCTGTTGACCTTTGATATCTACAAGTGGTTCGGCAGGAGTTACGGCTTCGAGTACTACAACATACACGCCCATGGTTCCTTTGATTGGTGCAGAAACTTGTCCTGGTTTCATATTAGCCATCATAGCTACTACTTCACCTTCATAACCAGCTCCTTGAACATACGGTGCAGCAAAAGTTACGTTGGCTCCAGGCTGTGCAGTAAGTTTAGCATTCGCGGCCCACGCATCAATTGTTGCTCCTTTTACTTTATTCAATTCGTCGGTGAAAGTTTTTGCTTTTTTCTGCTTACGAACTTCCAATTCGCAAATGTCACGCACGTCTTCAAATGGTTTGAAACCTTTCTCAACGATCTTCGCCAATTTGCAAACGATATAACGTTCTCCGCTTTGGAAAGGCTGTGATACCATTCCTACTTCTGCATCTTCGGCATACATCCAACGGATAATCTCACGCGCATTTTCTACGCCTTGAATAAACTTAGAACTCTCCTGAATTTCTGCAGCTTTCAAAACGTTGAGGTTATCTTTCTTTACTGCTGCATCGAACGTTGGTGCTGTGTTGTTCACACCTGCAAATTCAGACGCCTTGTTGTAGATCGCACGAATTGTAGCTTCAGAAGGAGCAACAAGTTTATTTAATGCTACAACTTGAACCTTACGACTTGGCGCTGTTTTGTCAAGTACTTGAATAACGTGATAACCAAAGTCAGTTTCTGTTACAACAGTTTCTCCTTTGTTGTTATTGAAACCTGCATCTTTGAACGGCTGTACAAATCCGCTTTCTTCAGTGAACCAACCGTAATCTCCTTTGTTACCGGTTCCTGGTCCGCCATTCGGTTTGGAGCCCGGATCGTCAGTAAATTTCTCTACAAGATCTTCCATTTTAGCTCCACGCTTAATTGCTTTCTGCAAGCTGTCTGCTTTCGCTTTTGCTTGTTCTTTTGTACGGGTAATTTCAGGAGCGGCACTTGCTCCTCCTTTGTAGGAAATAAGTTTGTGGCGTACTTTCACTGAGTCAGCCGTTGTTTTTTGCCCAACAACCTTGAAGATGGAAATATTTTCTCCTTGATTGAAAGGTCCAAGTACATCGCCAACAGCTGCTTTCAAGAAAGCACTGTCCGCACCAACCGGGAATGTTCCGGCGCGCAAATACTGCTTCGCGTAAGCTCCATCGTCTGACATTGAAAGAACGAACAATGAATCGTCACCGGCAGTTTTTGATTTTTTGAATTCCGGCATCAACGTTTCCATGTCTTTGCGCTGATTCGAAATATCATCTGCAGAAGGGAAAATATCGAAAGTGATGTATTCAATTCCGCGTTGTGCATCACGCTGCTTGAACTTGAACTGATTCGCTTGATAGTAATCCTGAAGTTCCTGATCAGTACAAGCAATCGTTGAATCAGCAACTTCGCTGTAACGCTTTACGATAAACTTGAAATTGTATTTCGTGTTCTCGTCTTTGTGTTCGTGTTTCGCTTGAGAAGTGGTAACGTACATTCCTTTACGAACAAGCTGATTGTATTTCTCGCGTAGAAGAAACTTGCGCATATCTTTTTCGATTGCGGCCCACTGTGTCTCTTGCTCAGGTGTCATTTTGCCAACGAACTCACGAATTTTCGCGCCGCTCAATTGACCATCAGCACCACTGAACTGAGGAGAAATCATTCCCGTCTGACGATCCTGAAAGTATTGATTCATGTACTGCGATGGTTGATTGCCCATCATCTGGTCAGCCAATTCATCTACAGTTACGGAAATGCCGAGCGCGCTGTATTGAGGTTCGTAAACATACTTGTCAATCATCTCCTGCCAAACACCTTCACGGATCTGTTCAGTTTCCTGTTCTGTGAGCGTGCGATCTCCTGCATACTCCATCACTTTATTGTTGTAATCAATAATGCTGATTTCGTTGCCATTGATTTCTCCAACATCGGAAACTCCTGAACCGCCCATGTTGCTACCGTTAATCAAATCGGTAAGAACAAATGCAAGCAGCGCGAGGAAAATAATTCCTACGAGTAATCCAACACGTGAACGGATGCGCGAAAGAATTGTTGAATTCGCGGCATTTTTTGAATTGCGAACTGTTTTC
>CAZBYM010000066.1:0-13196 GCA_964495745.1 uncultured Chryseobacterium sp.
TCGGTACCACCCACCACCCTTAACCTCATCTTCTCTTAATTCAAATTTCATGAGCAACTCAGGAAGGTATAAATAAGCGTCTGATTTTCTCTTATCTAGAAGTTTTTGTGCACTGAATTGAGATTCTGCCGCAATTTTCTCAATGCTGTCTTTTTTCAGAGAGTCCCTATTGATTGTTCGAGGTGAATTGTTTCCACAAGAGAACATGAAAACAATGCCAATCAATATTGTGGCGAAAAAATTCAGTTTTGTCATAATAATAAAATTGCAACTCTCATGATTCTTACATTATGATTCGTTATTAGAATTCAGTCGCGATAATTCCGCAATCTTCTTCTCAATCTGCACTTTATTCCTCTTGTCTGAATCACTTGGTGATGCAACTTTGTTTACATAAAACAAAGCCGTTTTGTAACAAACAATTGCATGTTGTTTGTCTCCAACAAATTCAGCGAGTTCTCCTTCTTCATAATGTCGTCCGTAAATCGTAGGTCCTTCAGACGGGGCTGCGCGCATTTCCAAGAGAGTTTTGATCGCGCCAACTCTTGCCGCGAGAATGAAAAATACGATTAGTGTGATTAAAGAAACTAATCCGCCTATTATTGCTATGCCTTGCATAATTGTTTGTGTTGATATAAAAATTACTTGTAATTCCCTTTTTTGGGTTTCAAAACACCAAAAGCGATCAGGAACAAATCAATTATCCATAAGATTCCAAATCCGCCCAATGTGAATAACTCGAGCACTCCGAAACCAACATATCCAAGACAAAATCGGTTAATCCCTGTACTGCAGTTTGGTCAGGAGGAAAAAACAATAAATTCTGAACATTCAATAACCTCACTTAAACCAAAAATGCCAGGATCTCGATTGAATCCGTCACTGATGTTTCATTCGTACGATGCACAGCAAACTCCACCTTTTTATTCAAAAGGTTGCTCAGCGAAGTAGATGTTGGCTTTACTCCTTGAATCTTTGCTACAAAATAATTCTTACTCTCAGCGCCACCTGATATAGTAATGCCAACTGAATTATCATTAAGTAAAACATAATCGATGTATCCTTGATGTTTCATGTTTTTATGGTTTTTATTGAAGAAGGGGCGTCGCTCCCCCAAGTGAATACCTCGCCCGACGCGAATGGTTTCTAGATTAATTTCACCAATACAGAAGAAAAACAACACTCCATAACGTGAGCCCGACTACTGCACATATATAGCCTGCCAAAGCCATACCCCTGCCCTTCCATTTTTCCGGTTGTTTCTTTATTTTGTAGAGCGCAATAATTCCGAATACCATTGCTAGAATTCCGCATACTATCGCTCCGAAAAAAGTCGCAAATAGTGAAATAATTCCCAACACTAATGCGGCGATAGCAAAACCAGTCACACGCGGCGCGTCTTCGGCAAGACCGTAGTCCTCTGCAGAAGGAAGATTGGCGCCCAATTTTTTATTTCTTAGCGTATCAAGCGGAGAATTCACGCTTTCGCGTGCTACAACTTCTCCGTCTGCGGACTTTGGTGTATATAGGTAGTCTATCTCAACATTCTCGCGATTCTCTTGTCTCTCTTCTTGCTGCTGAGTCGCAGAAATATTGGGGGCAATTGAATTAACTATTGTACCTGTTTGATCTGGATTCAGAGTTCCAGAATCAACCGTTCGGTTATTGTTATTCTGCTGGCGCGTCATCCCGACGCCCGTATTACTTTGATAATAATACCCATTTCTGTATATCCTCTTTTCCAAAGTGCATCCAGTAGCGAGTAAAAGGGCAATTACAATCAAACCAAATTTTCCCATGATCGTCATAAAACCGTATTTAATACTTAATTGCCTACTCTCCCGCTTTTCGGCTTCCGCGCTTGTGTTTAAGGCAACAAGAACCCTTTTCAAAAAAACTCCCGCCCAACCAAAACCAATGAACGGGAGTCTTTGGTCTTTTACTGCAACCACACAGTCAGACAACCGCTATCATCAACAGTTACTGTCCCTGACCAGGTACCAAGTCCTGGAAACTGCTCTTCGGCTGTATAGGAATAAACTCCAGGACAAAGTGTGTAATTCGCACATCCAGCAGCATCACACGATGGTGAACTCGGATATTCAGATGTGATCAAGTTCGTAGTCCCATTGATTGTTACCTCGGTAACTTCTAATCCCGAACTTGTCACTTGCCAAAAAGTCACCTTGCCCTTATTAATGCAAGTCCCGTCATCCTTCTCGGCATCAGCATCATAATTACATGCGCCTGAGTTAGTGCAACCTTCTTTCTTGCATGACGGCATCAGCACTCCCACCGAAGCCACAAGCATTACTAATAGCAGTTTTTTCATTTTTTTCTCTTTTTTTACCATTTTCCCTACTCTATTCCGGCTTTTCGGTAACGCCGTCTGTGTAATTTTGTTTCACAATTCATTTACCCTTAATATTATGCTTTGAGCAGTGGCGCCACGCATTATTGCGCAGCACCTATTGCTCTGGGTCCTGTATTCAGACTTCCGAAGAAATCCACAGGCAATTGGGGGAACTGTGCAATAATACAACCATTTTTGTTAAAACAAAACACCAGTCGTTTGTAAACGAATAATTATGATTTCCCTCACATTTGAGGCATGGCTTACAATTTTGGAGTGGAAATAAAGAAGGCGGTTAAGAGGAGAGGAATGACGATTACAGAATTCGCGCGAAGAATCAACAAGTCGCGGGAGAATGCTTACGATATTTTTACACGCAAGAGTCTCGACACAGATTTGTTGAAGACAATTTCACAAGTTCTCGAATACGATTTCCTCGCAAAAAGCAACGAGAAAAGTCGATCAACTTACAATGAGCCTGTCAACGAGAACGCGGCTCCATACACTAAGATCGAACAGGAACTACTTCTTCTTCGGGAAGAAATGTTGATCATGCGAAAAGAAATGATTGACCTGCGCACACGAGTTGGGAAAGTAGAAGGAAAGCGTAGAGCGTAGAAAAAATACGAGGGCAACTTGATAGTACACGGAACACGCGGAATAAACGGATCAAAACGGATGATCCGCGTTCTATAGGTTTAGCAAGCGTTTAGAAAATCACAAAGTGATCCAACCTCGGCGAAAATCCGTTTATTCCGCGTGTTCCGCGTACCATTTTAAGTTACTCGAATATCAATTGAATCGCATCGCGATTCCAAATCCGTGACAATCCGATTCCTGAGCGTAGCGAAGAGTCTGCGTGCTCCGTGTACTATTCTTCCACGTACTATTTCTTCACTATATTGCATCAAATAACCACAATCATGAAAACACTTTTACGCGCCCTTTTCATTCTTCCGCTACTCATGCCGGTTTTTTCTACTGCGCAAATCTGTACCATCAACACAACATATACTGTTCCTGGAATATATCCTGATACACTTCCAACTGGAACTGTTGGACAACCCTATTCATCTGATATAACTTTCGTATTGCCACTCGATACTGGCGGATACGATTTCACCAATTTTCATATTCTCACTTGCACACTGCCAGTTGGTCTAACATGGCAATGCAACAATTTTGCGAACGGTTGCAATTACGATCCGTGGGTGAATCAATACGGTTGCGTGAATGTTTCCGGAACTCCGCTTCTCGCAGGATTTTATCCGATTGACGTTACTGTAATTGCAGATCTAACAATTGCAACCGGAATTCCGGTAACCTTTCAAGTGTTCATTGAAATTATTCCCAGCACATCATCTTCTTCCAACAACGGTTTTTCCATGATTGGTTATGACGGATGCGCTCCGATTACGGTAAACTTCACCAACAACAATCCTGGCCTTCCAGGATACTCGTGGGATTTTGGAAACACAAATCAATCAACAGCTGAAAATCCTTCTCCGCAAGTTTATACTCAGCCCGGAGAATATTATGTGCATTATGAAGCGTATGCAGACACCACTACATACGAGTTTTATACGTTGACTTCAATAGCGATTACTTCAATACAGAATTCTACAGCTGTTTGGGGTTGGCCTGTTGATGGAAATCCGGATTTATTTGTGATTGTAAAAGAGAACGGAACTCCTGTATATCAATCAGGTTATACTGCCGATACATATCCGCTGGTACAATGGACAGGATTAAACATCAACATGAATCCAGCGAACACGTATGTTCTCGAAGTCTGGGATGAGGATGATTTCGAATTCGGATTTGGCGCCGATGATTTTGTGGGAAGTCACACCATGTCGCTGAACGGTTGCACAGGATGCGCTGCGAATATTTCAGTTGTTGATTACAACGTCAACAATCTTGTCATTCCCCCTACTCCATCGATTACCACCGATGACACAGTGTATGTTCACGGTTATCCTGGAATTCCAAACGTGATTTTCGATTCATTGAATCATGTTTTGTATACCGATACAATTCAATACAGTCTCCAATGGTATTTCAACGGAAGTCCATTGCTCGGACAAAATCAACCGATCGATACCGTGTGGAATTCAGGCGACTATTTTGTTGTTGCCGTAAACCAATGGGGATGCGCAACATTCTCTGATACCGTTTTTGCAATCTGGTGCGATACTTCTTGGCATCCAACTGTAACTGCATACTTGACGGACCTTTCTACAATCGACACAACGGGCAATACAATGCAATGGTTTCTTAATGGAAATCTCATTCCGGGACAAACTGCGGATACGATTGATGCAATCATCAACGGTGTGTACACACTTGAAGTAACAAATTCGTTTGGTTGTGTGTTTACTTCTTTACCTGTTGTTGTTTCTGTAGGCATCTCCGAAAATTCTGCTAACGCCGCTGGTCTTTATCCAAATCCTGCAAGTGAAACGGTAAATGTCTCATGGAGAAGTAATGGAGGAAATTCCATTGTTCAGGTTCAGGATATTTCCGGAAGAATTGTTATGGAACAATCAACTTCTCAAAACCAAACTACACTGGATGTTTCTTCACTTCCCGAAGGAATCTACATGGTTGTAGTTGTGAACGGAGATGATGTGAGTACGGCGAGAATGGTGATTGCGAAGTAATATTTGTTTCTCGTGAAAATGTTTCTGGTTGAACGACTCGGAACTTTTTCACTTGGAACTCGGAACTCTTTTTTAACTTCGCTCCATGTCTCATTCCATCGACTCCTCGTCCGAAGGACTCCATTCCTCAAAAGCTCCCGAACCTGTCGGACATTACCCGCACGCAAAACGCGTTGGCAATTTATTGTTTCTTTCGGGTGTAGGTCCACGCGAACGCGGCACAAAGAAAATCCCTGGTGTTGAATTGAACGTTGACGGAACAATCGCTTCGTACGATATCGAAAAACAATGCAGAAGCGTTTTTCAGAACGTGAAATTTATTCTCGAAGATTCAGGAAGCAGTTGGAAAAACATTGTTGACGTCACCGTTTTTCTAACCAACATGAAAGACGATTTCCCCATCTACAATAAATTGTGGGCAGAATATTTCGCCGAAAATCCTCCGTGCAGAACCACTTTGGAAATAAATTGTCTGCCAACGCCAATTGCGATTGAGTTGAAAGTGATTGCTACGGTCGAATAACGAGCAATCGTAAGTTCTGAAGTCTTGGCGCAAGTTTTTCTCTGAGAATTCTGTAAATTTATCGTCATGAAGACTGATGCAATGAAATTGGAGCTTTTTGAGTGGCTGGCAAAAACCAAGGATGAAGGTGTGCTCGCTGCAATGTTGTTTCTGAAAAAATCCTCTGAACTTCCTGATTGGTTTGATGGCCTCACGCCTGAGCAAAAATCGAGAGTCGAGCAAGGAATCGAGGATTACAAAAAAGGACGTACCGTGAAAAGCAAAGACGTGTGGAAGAAATATGGGCGCAAGGGTTGAAGTGGAATGGACCAACCAAGCATTGGCAGACTTGGATGCGATCTACAAGTATGTATTGTTGAATTGGACGGAAAAGGAAGCTGAGATTTTTCTCAACATGGTTCGGGAATTTCAGGATGTAATTGCAACTTACCCAAACGCCGCCGCAAGATCGACAAAAAGAAAATCTTATCGATTAGGAATGATTCATCGAAACGTAAGCGCGGTTTACAAGATGGATCCTGAAAAAATAACAATCATCTCTCTGGTAGACAACCGATCAAAATCAATATACCGCTAACACGGCACATTTTCTCTTGAAAGCTACGCTCCTAATTTTCATTTGTACGCTCCTCTTAAGTTGCGACAGCATGATGTACGAATACAAAACTTCGGAAAATAGTATTCACGCTGTAATGCCGATGAAATTTGATTCGTCCGCAATTGTAGAACTCAGCATTGTCACCGATTTCGGTCACCCATACGTAAGAGCATACTACAGTTCTAATCCTTGGCTGGCCAACAATCTCGAAAAACTGGATATGGAACTCGAAGTTGACGGAAAAATAATTGCTGCAGACGAAGTCATCATGTACGCTGAATGGTTTCATACGACCATCGATATTAACCCTAACGAATGTTGCTTGATGCTTGGAGACAAATTGAAAATTGATACCGCCGGAATGGAGAATTATGGCTTTTCAGTAAGCATGACCAAAAATTACTCTTCACCGAAAACTCTTCCTGAAAAAGTAACCGTTCACCTTTCTTCGCAAGCAACCAATGGCCGAACCGATACGTCTTTCGTTTTTACACTCAAAGGAATGAAAGACACGCGCTCGATTCGGTTTCATTGATTCTGACTTTCAAATTTCTTACATTTACTCTATGAAATCCGATGCGATAAAACTCGAACTGATTGAATGGCTGACCAAAATGGATGATGAAGGTGTCCTTGCGGCAATGATGCTCTTCAAGAAAGCAAATCAAACAATGGATTGGGCTGATGATTTGACACCAGAACAAACGCTTCGGGTTGAAGAAGGATTGCAGGCAATAAAGAAGGGAAAAACAATTTCGCGAAAAAAAGTTTGGCAGAAATATGGTCGAAAAGTGTGAGCTTGAATGGTCAGAGCCTGCGTTTGATGATCTGGAAAAAATCTACAACTTTCTGCTCATTACGTGGACTACTCGTGAGGCTGAAAATTTTCTTGACTTGGTGATTGAGTTTGAAGAACTATTGTTGCGATATCCCAAACTGTTCGCAACCTCGAAAAAATTCAGATCATGCAGAATTGGTATGATTCACGAAAATATTAGTGCGGTGTATAAGATTATGGGTAAAAAGATTCTAATTGTCGCACTGGTCGACAACCGATCAAAATCCAAATACCGATAACCCGAAACCTTTAACCCGAAACTTTTTTGTGAAAACAAGTTTTGCCCTTTTCCTGATCCTTGCAATAGCAACCGTTTCGTGTGAAAAACGAAAACCAATCCTTCGTGAAGGTGATTTCGTAGACGTCGACAGCGCCGTTCTTCATTGGAAAGAATACATAGATCGAGATACGTTTTTTCGTGAAGTTTCTTTGAAAGGCGTAATTGTGAATATCGCAAAATCAAAAACTGAACAGGAATTTCGCGACAGCACATTTACAGAAACAGATTTTTTTGGAAATGGAAAACCTCGTGCGTTGCGCAGTTTCGCAAACGGGGAACAACAAGGAGTCTGGAAATCATGGTACGAAAAAGGAAACACGAAGTCGTCCAGTCTTGTTGTAAATGGTGTGCTTCGCGATTACTTCTCGTATTATGAGAACGGCACAGCCGCAGTTACTGCGTCACGTCTCCCCGACGGAACCATGTCGCGAACCGAACGCTGGCAAAACGGAAATCTGAAAGAAGAATTCAAAACCGACAGCACAGGAGCTGGTTCATGCATGAACTATCACGAGAATGGAAAAAAATCCGCTTCGGGAAATCTTCTCCATTTCGCGCCCGATAGCGTTTGGCAAAGATGGGATTCGCTCGGGCAACCAATGAGTGATACTGCATATGGAATTGCGCCGCTTAACTGAAAATCCAATTCTCATTTTGAGCACAGTCATCTGTGCAGCATTACTTGTGCCTGCATTGTTCATGGATGGAATGTTCATGGACGGACTAATCTATTCGTGTGTTGGGAAAAATCTCTCGCTTGGAATCGGAACATTCTGGGATCCGCAGTTTTCTGCAACATACATGATGTCGTATCACGAACAACCTCCGCTTATGTTCGGAATGGAAGCAATATTCTTCAAGCTGCTGGGAACTTCCATGTACACTGAAAGAGTGTATTGTCTTTTCATGGCAATAATGTGTTTTCTCGCTTTACGTTTTACGTGGAAAACTCTTTTCGAAAAAAATAGTCCGGAACAAAAATTGGTCTGGATACCGATCCTGTTTTTCTTTGCTTCTCCTGTCACATTCTGGGCGTACACGAACAACGTAGAAGAAGCGACGATGGTTGTTTTCGCACTTGCTTCTGCTGGTTGCCAATGGAAGGGGATTCGCGCCCAAGGAAACGGTTTCGGATGGTTTGCTCTTGGTGGTTTCGCACTAATCGCTGCGAGCATGTGCAAAGGAATGCAAGGGCTCTTCCCAATAATTATTCCAATAACATGGTTCATTTTCGTTCGAACTATTTCACTCAAGAAAGCCATACTCGGAAACAGTATTGTATTTGCAATTCCAGCAATCTGGTATCTCGGACTTTCATTTTACGAACCGGCAGTAAACAGCTACACGAGTTATTTTCACGATCGCATTCTTGCTACGTTTAATGTTGCAGGAGCCGCAACTACTTCTTCGCGGTTTTTTCTCCTTTTCGAACTGTTACTGAATGTACTTCCCGCTCTTTTTGTCGGCACTTTACTTGCAATTGCTGCTCGAAAAATCATACGTACATATCGAAAAGAAGCTGTTTTCTTTCTGCTTATCGGTCTAGCTGGAATAATTCCCCTAATGATTACTCTGGAACAACGTGGATTTTATCTGCTCACGGCATTGCCTTTCATTGCCATAGCTCTGGCGCTTTGTGTAATTGATGGGGGCCAAATCGTCCTGAATAAAGTCGAAAGAAGCAAAAATCTGAAGCTTGCCTTACATTTTACATCCATTCTGTTTCTGTCGGGAACTCTCGTGGCAACGTTTCTTCTAGCTGGTGAACCCAAACGCGATGCCGATCTGCTACATGATGTTGAGTTGATTGGCAGGAAATGTGGCAAAGGTTCAACTGTCTCGGCCAATGAGTCGACCCGTACAAACTGGAGCCTTCAGGGCTATTTTATACGCTATCACAACATCAGCATCGCCAGAAACGACACGACGGTCAACTACTACATCATCCAAAAGGGCGACCCAAGCCCGATCGGATATTCACCTGCAAAGCTCGAGACTCGTAAATACGACCTCTACCTGCTGACGACTGACAACTGACAACCGCCTACCGTTTTCTCCTGTCTCCAGTCTCATATCTCGGGTCTCTTTCTTAACTTCGAACCCCTTATGAAAAAATACCCAGAGCATCAATCGTTGAATCTGCCGGCAATAGCCGATGAGATTATGGCGGATTGGGATGCCAATCACATTTTTGAGAAGAGCATTTCTTCACGTGAAGGAAAAGATCCTTTTGTGTTTTATGAAGGTCCGCCTTCTGCAAATGGACTACCTGGAATTCACCATGTGATGGCGCGTGCGATGAAAGATATTTTTTGTCGTTACCAGACGCTGAAAGGTCGTCAGGTGAAACGTAAAGCAGGTTGGGACACACACGGACTTCCAATCGAATTGAGTGTCGAAAAAACACTTGGCATTACGAAGGAAGATATCGGCAAAAAGATTTCAATCGAAGATTACAACAAAGCGTGCCGCACCGAGGTGATGAAATACACGCATGTCTGGGAAGATGTAACGCGCAAGATGGGCTATTGGGTCGACATGAGCGATCCGTATGTGACGTACGAGAACAAATACATTGAAAGTGTGTGGTGGTTGTTGCAGCAATTGTACAACAAGAAAATGCTGTATGAAGGATACACGATTCAACCGTATTCTCCTGCTGCAGGAACAGGACTTTCTTCGCATGAATTGAATCAGCCGGGATGTTATCGGAATGTGAAAGATCGTACTGCGACAGCGATGTTTAAGCTTGTATCCCCGAATCCCCTCGCCCTTGGAGAGGGGGAAGGGGGTGAGGCGTACATTCTCGCATGGACAACAACCCCGTGGACCTTGCCTTCGAATACTGCGCTTGCTGTTGGAGCGAATATCGAATATGCGCTTGTCAAGACATTCAATCCGTTTACACATGAAGCGGTTGCGGTAATTCTTGCGAAAGAACTCGTTGGGAAATACTTCAATGAGAAAAATGCCGCTCTTACACTCAGTGATTACAAACCAGGAGATAAAGCAATTCCATTCGAGATCGCAGGAACTTACAAAGGGTCTCAGCTCGTTGGACTGAAATACGAACAGCTTCTTCCTTACGTTCTTCCTCATGAAAACGCAGACAAGGCTTTTCAAGTTATTGCGGGAGATTTCGTGACTACCGCAGACGGAACCGGAATCGTTCACATTGCTCCAACATTTGGTGCAGATGATATGCGCGCAGCGAAAACAGCTGGCATTCCTGCGATGTTGGTGGTCGATGAGAACGAAAAGGCTGTTCCTCTTGTTGATTTAAGAGGACGTTTTCGCTCTGAACTTGGTGAGTTTGCCGGCGAATACGTGAAAGCAGATTATCTCACCGATGCGGAAAAGAAAAGTGAGGTTGATCGCTTGAAATCACTTTCGGGCAGTACGCTGAATGATCTTGTTTCGAAAATCGTTACGCGTACAAACGAATATCTGAGTGTTGATGAACGAATTGTTCTGAAACTCGAACTCGAAGGCAAACTCTTCAAGAAAGAAACCTACGAACATTATTATCCGCATTGCTGGAGAACAGATAAGCCGATTTTATATTATCCGCTTGACAGCTGGTTCATCAAGGCTTCGTCCATGAAAGAACGCATGGCGGAACTCAATAAAACCATCAATTGGAAGCCGGAAAGTACAGGAACCGGTCGCTTTGGAGAATGGTTGAATAACCTTCAGGACTGGAATCTTTCGCGGTCTCGTTATTGGGGAATTCCTCTGCCAATCTGGACGAGCGAAGATAAAACAGAAGAAATTTGTCTAGGCTCTGCTGAAGAACTCAAAGCAGAAATCGATCGTTCTGTGAAAGCCGGTTTCATGAAAGAAAATCCACTGGGCAAATTTGTTCCCGGAAATTTTTCGAAAGACAATTATCTCACTTTCGACCTTCACCGTCCGTACGCCGATGAAATCGTACTCGAGCGTAACGGGAAAAAATTATTCCGTCAGACCGATCTTATCGACGTTTGGTTCGATTCAGGTGCAATGCCATACGCGCAGTTACATTACCCTTTCGAGAATAAAGAACTAATTGATAACCGCGGTTACTTCCCGGCCGATTTCATTGCGGAAGGCGTTGATCAAACCCGTGGATGGTTCTACACATTACATGCAATTGGTGTAATGTTATTTGACAGCGTAGCGTACAAAAACGTTATTTCCAACGGACTTGTCCTCGATAAGAACGGGAACAAAATGTCCAAGAGCAAAGGAAATGCTGTTGATCCCTTCGAAACACTGAAAAAATACGGCCCTGACGCAACGCGTTGGTACATGGTAACGAATGCCTCTCCCTGGGACAATCTGAAATTCGATGCCGAAGGTATTACCGAAGTTCAACGGAAATTCTTTGGAACGTTATACAATACGTATTCCTTCTTCGCTTTGTATGCGAATATTGATGGATTCGTCATCGACCAAAAGAATTATGTTGCTGTAAAGGACAGGTCCGAATTGGATCAATGGATTATATCGAAGCTTCATACGCTGATCAGATTCGTCACCGAAAAGCTGGATGATTATGATCCAACGCCAGCTGCACGTGCCATAGAAAGCTTTGTAGATGAGCATTTGTCCAACTGGTACGTCCGTCTTTCAAGGCGCCGCTTCTGGAAAGGAGAAATGTCTACCGATAAACAGGCTGCATATCAGACTTTGTATGAGTGTTTGGGAGGTATTGCTCAGCTTATGAGCCCTTTTGCTCCATTCTTTGGCGATTGGCTTTTTAAGAATCTCACAGCGAATATTGCAGAGACAGTGCCCGTTCCCGAGTCTGTTCACCTTTCTCTTCTGATCAAAGCAAATCCTGCTGTTATTGACGAAGAACTCGAATACAGGATGGAACTTGCTCAACGTATATCATCTTTGGTACTTTCATTGAGGAAAAAGGTGAATATTCGGGTGCGTCAACCACTTGAACGAGTGATGATTCCGGTGCTGGATCAGCGTTTTGCAGAGCGTCTACAACCCGTAGAACACCTGATACTCGCAGAAACCAATGTCCGAAAAATTGAATACGTTACTGAAAGTGGAGTTTTCGTAAAAAAAATAAAACCTGACTTTAAGCTTCTCGGCAAAAAACTCGGGAAGCATATGAAGGCTGCCGCTGGAGTAATTGCCGGGTTGGGTGCTAAAGAAATAGAAGCACTTGAACTTAACGGTCACGTAGATATTACAATTGAGTCTGACACAATTAGGATAGAACGCGCTGAGGTAGAAGTACTTGTAGACGATTTGCCGGGCTGGATGGTCGCGGTTGATGGAAACTTAACTGTGGCACTTGACGTCACAATCTCCGAAGAACTCATGGAAGAAGGCCTTGCAAGAGAGCTAATAAATCGCATTCAAAACCTCAGAAAAGAGAGCGGGTTTGAAGTCACCGACAAGATTGACGTAAGAATAAAAGATCATAAAGTACTTGCTACTGCTGTAAGAAATAATTTCGATTATATTTGCTCTGAAACTCTAGCTACATCGCTTAAACTGGTAAGTGAAATTTCAGAGGCTGAAGCGGTACCAGTTGATGTAAATGAACAAGTCACAACAACAATTCACATAACCAAACACAACTAAACCTTCTCTACCGATGGCAAAAAAGTCGAAAAAAGGCGGCGCTTCTAAAAAAGCGAAACCTGCTAAGAAAAAGGCTGCCAAGAAAACTGCCAAAAAGGCGACCAAAAAGGCAACTAAAAAAGCAGCAAAACCAAAAGCTGCAAAGAAAAAAGCTACCAAAAAAGCGGCGAAGCCGAAAAAAGTAGCAAAGAAAAAAACAGCAAAAAAAGTAGCTCCTAAAAAAGCAACTAAGAAAGCTGCTGCTCCGAAAAAGAAAGCAACTAAGAAAGTCGCTGCTCCTAAAAAAGCTGCCGCTCCGAAAGTTGTTGCTCCAAAGAAAGTTGCTGCTCCAAAAGTTGTTGCTGCTCCGAAA
>CAZBYM010000067.1:0-12704 GCA_964495745.1 uncultured Chryseobacterium sp.
AGACAAAGTCCAAGAGACATTGCGAGTACTCCGCCGGGCCAGGAAAGTTTGGTTTGAATCCATGGAAGAACACGATTTATAATTCTTCTGCCGATAAACAACATGAATGCTCCGAAAGCAATAATGAGTAAAATCGTGTATCCAATTCCCATTTCTGAACTGGTGTTCCCACCCATACTGAGAATGAAAGAGAAGAACAACCATCCGATCAAATCATTAAACATGGCTGCGGCAATAATGATCATCCCAACATTCGTCTTGAACAAATTCATGTCCATGAGTATTCTCGCAATTACAGGTAGCGCGGAAATTGACAATGCCGTCCCAAGAAAGAGCGCGAAAATTAATTTTTCTTCTCCTGCAGGATGTAAGCCAAAAAGTTCGGGCAGCCACCATGCTACAGCAAATCCTGTGAAGAACGGAAGGATCATTCCGCCGAGACCGGTATAAATTGCTGTTTTTCCTTGACGAAGTACAAGAGGAAGATCTACTTCCATTCCTGCAACAAACAAAAGCATGATGACAGATAAACTGAAAATACCATCCAGCGCATATCCAACTTTTTCGTTCGTCGCCAATGGAAATAGAAAATCGTAGGCTTCCGGATAAAGTGTTCCCAGAATTGTTGGTCCAAGCGCTATACCAACAAGTAATTCGCCCATCACCACAGGAAGCTTGAAGCGTTTGCCCAGCTCCGCCACAATTCGCGAGAGAATAAGCATAGCGCTTATCGCTAGCAACAGAATAATAATGTCATGATGTCCTAGTCTGAACGGCATCTAGTGTGGTACGCGCGAGTGAACGATCAATAAATTGCAAGGCAAATCTTCCAGAATGTATTCCATTCCATGCGTAAATATTCTGTCGATAAGTCCGTATGTAACATCTGGAGAATTGATCACCAGCAGATCTGCTTTTTTGCCTGAAGCGAAAGCCGCAATTGCATATCCAGGTTTTCCGCTCACCTGCTTTTCCGAAATTTCTACTCCTTCTCCGTCCTGACAAGCTTCAAGCAGCTCATTCAATTTAACATGAGCGCCTTCTTTAATGTCTCTCCTGATTCGACTTACTTCACTTGCTGTGTTATCGTCTGCCATTGCCATTGCCAATCCTGCCTGATGTGTTTCACTTGCTGCAACAATTTCTCTCGTCTTCGCGTGCTTGGCAAAATAAATTGCAGTATCTAGAGTGTGAACTGTCTTCGGACTCTCTGCAACATTCACAACAACTTTTCGAAATTTTGTCCCTGTAACCGAAGGTTCTGTTAAGAGCAGGACAGAGCATTTAGCTTTCCTGCTGATTTTTCGCGCAACAGTTCCGAGATAATACTGCAGAACATTTTCTTTTTTCATTGCGCCGATAACAAGCAAATCGACAATGTGTAGTTTGCATAAATGAAGTAACGTTTGAACAGGATTTCCTTCATTCCACACCACGCGAACTTTTTTCTCATTCATTCCCACTTTCAGCATGAGCTCCGAAAGTTTATGTTCTTTGTTTCGCGTACGTTCTCCGACGTGCATGAGAATGAGCGTTGCATCGAATTTGTTTGCCAGAATTTTCGCCTCCGCCAGTATATTTTCCAATCGTGGGGAAAAGGCAATTGCGACCCCGATCGTTTCGAACGGCCAGGCGGGTCTGTTTTTGAGCTTTGAGTAGTCCATAGGAGTGATTAGGCAAATATACGACGGACAGCGATGCGAGGAGCAGAATGAAACAAGGAGGAATTGCCTCTGTTTGCTTGTAAACAATCAACTCAACTTCATAGTCTATCGCGAAGCCACGGAACTTAATAGGAACGCGGACCCTACGCTACGCTGTGGGCGCGGATGAAACGGATTTTCGCGGATAATCCGCCGTGCGGATCAAAAATAGATTGAGACGGATTTCAATCGGCAAAATTTCATTTGATCTGCAGTGCTATTGTTTGGTGCTGTAAGATTTTTGAAGTTAATGCACTACTAACAAGTAGTAACTTGCGTCAAAATCAAAGCAAATGCAAATATCAGAAGCGCAATCTCAAGTACATAATTGGATTATAACACATGGCGTTCGTTATTTCAGTGAGCTCACGAATACAGCTGTGCTCATGGAAGAAGTAGGTGAATTAGCACGTATCATGGCAAGAAAATATGGCGATCAATCCTTCAAAGAAGGAGAATCAGAAGAAAATCTTGGAAGCGAAATGGCAGATGTATTTTTTGTGTTGATTTGTTTGGCGAATCAGACGGGAATCAATTTGGAGGAAGAGTTGAAGAAGAATATGGAGAAGAAGGCGGTGAGAGATTCAGTGAGGCATAAGGGGAATGAGAAGCTGAGGTAGGTGAGCCTGCGGCGCTCTCCACGGCGTCACCGCGACACGGCGCCCACGGCGCAAACCATTAAGTTTAACGGATTCTAAACACACACGCGCATGGCGAGACTTAGTTTGATTTCTGGTTCGGAGTGAAACTGATTCACCTTACACCAAGGTCATTTATGATGTAACATGAGGCGATCGGCTTACAATTTTCCAAACTTTCTTGTTGCTCGAATAATATGATAGATAAAAAAACTTGAACTAATTCGCATTAGAAAATCTAAGAAAACGGTGCATGAACTGCCATTATCAAGTGACCGTCGAACTGGGCTCAGCAAAACCCAAAAATCAACAAACCCTTTCCACGTACTTTCTAAATTGACATTCCTAAACATGACCAAATCATCAAATCCATTCAATATCATTAGCAAGAACAAGATCAGATGAATTGCCAAAAGCAAAATCAGAGGTCTACCAAGACTCAAGCCAAAATCACTAGAATATTTATTTACAAACACAATGAACTTATCACCGAACGAAACAGCATTGTCTCTGTTAATTTCAATCCAATATTGATCCATCTCGTTTCTGTAAAAACCGAGCGCATCAATATTGTTGGAGTGTGCTTTCATTACATTCTTAAGTTGTCTGTAAACCTCTTTTAGAATGAGAGCCTCCTTTAGAGAATTGCTATAATCGCTCCCAGTCAATTGGTTTGAAGTAAATAACAACTTTTTAGGCCGCCATTTAACATTTGTAAAAACGCAATCTCCAATATATGTGTTATCCAGACAAAGTTTCGCAGTACTAAAATCCACTTCGTTAAAAACAACCCTGCCCAAATCGGTATTTATTATTCTGAATATGTCTTTGAATAATACATTTTGTACCCGGATTGTTCCTCCATTCTGAGAAAGTGCCTCGAAATCCAATTTTTCAATTGTAAGATTTGTCAATTCAAGAACACCGCCTGCTTGAAATCTAAGATTTGGTGCACTTATCCTCTTAATATTAAGAAGGCGACGTTCACCAGTAATTCCAACTAGCCTCAAGCTTTCCAAAGCAATGCTGCTATCTATTCTCAGTTCTTCGTATTCTCCATCGCCAATTAGAAGCTTCGGAATAACTCTTCCGCACAAATGAATTGCCCCTTTCACTATTGAATCACGAAAGGTTATTGCACCGTTCCTCAGATTACTGATCAAAACACCTTCATGAAAAATCGTATTGTTTCCTGCTGACGAATTGAAAATTATGTCGTTAAATGGCCCTTGTTCCATATGTTCCGCGATGGTCATTGCCTTCTCAAAAATACAACCGCTAAATAAAACTTCTCGCATTGCAGGCTTCGCAAGCTTCACCTGACCTCTGAACAAACAACTATTGAAAATGAAACATTGTCCAACTACTCGTTCGAATGCCAGACTCTCATGATGTTGATTACAGTCAAAAACACAGTTAATAAATGTAATGGCTGCATGTGCTTCATGACTTGTCCAGCTAAACCCATGACTAAAATGAACATTAATAAAACTCTTTTGAATTCCAATAGTCCCTGCCACTACGACGTGATCAATAATAGTGCTGTCCTGAAGTCTGTCAGCACTAGGGCTTGACAGAAACAGATTAACGTCTGTTGAAGACTTGGAGTCTAATTCCATAATTTGAATCGTTAAAATAAATTGTCGTCAGCTTTCGAACCACTTGAATCGTTGAAAATGAATGTGGTTGTTAAACAAGGCTCGGTGCTATTTATCAACTCTAATTTCAAGAATTTTACAATCACATATTTGCAATTTCATATGAATAGTCCCTCCGAGTGACCCAGGAGATGGGATTTTCCCATGTACATGCCAAACTCCTTTAGAGGAATCGGCACTAAATGGTTTACATCCATTCACAAATTTTTCGCCCCATAACTCTGTCCAAATAACCTCCGCGACCCGCACTGCCGTTTGCTCATTGGGTACATAATTGATTTGAGGGCTGTCCTGATTTTCATGATCTGTTGTAGCGATGCTTAAGATCAAGACGCAAACAGCTAACGTTATTATTCCAAGTTTTTTCATAAAAAATATTTGGTTTTCGATACCTCGAACAGATTCGCGTTAAATTTACCTCTTTCTATCCGCTCATCCGCACAATCACGCTTACTACTTATTTGGCGATAGCCTGAATACAGAACGTATCTTTACCCAATGTATCTCCCCGACTTCCTCGTCATCGGCTCCGGTTGCACGGGCGCAATGGCAGCACAAACGCTGGCTGAAGCAGGACATACTGTGCTCATCATTGACGGAGGACAGTTTGATACAACTTCTGCGGAGAAAATTCCTCACGAGACGTTTGAGTCACTGCGAAGGAAAGATGAGTCACAGGAAAAATATTTTTTAGGTGACAAATTTGAAAGTCTTCCGGCTGATGAAATTGGTTCAGGAGCACAACTCACGCCTGCAAGAAATTTTTTAACGAAAGAAGTCGACAAGTATCTTCCAATGATTTCGGATGACTTTTTCGCGATTGAAAGTCTTGCCGTTGGAGGATTAGGCGGCGGCTGGGGACTTGGTTGTTGCGTGTTCAATGAAAAAGAATTGATTCGCGCCGGATTGAATGCGGAGAAAATGAATTCTGCTTATCAGGTCGTTGCCGATCGGATTGGAATGTGTGGTGAAGATGATGATGCACGAAAATTTACTTCGTCACACATTAAAAATATTCAACCCGCTCCTTCGAAAGATATTCCTGCCGAATTTCTCCAGAAGAAATTTCAGAAGAAACAATCTGCGCTCAACGCCAATGGATTTCATCTTGGAAGACCCGCACTTGCTCTGCTCACACAAGACAAAGGAAACCGTAAAGCACTTGATCGTCGCGACATGGATTTCTACGACGATCATGGTCATTCTGCTTATCGTGCGTGGATGACGGTAGCGGAGTTGAAGACCAAACCGAATGTTACGCATGAAGCAGGATGGCTCGTCACGAAATTTCGTGAGTTGGAAAATTCCGTAGAAGTAACTGCGCTTCGCGTGGGAACCAACGAAGAAAAAATATTTTCTGCGCGAAAATTAATTCTTGCCGCAGGTCCGTTAGGAACAGCTCGTGTGGTGTTGCGTTCTGTCGAAGGAGGAATGAACAAAAAACTTCCACTGCTTTGCAATCCGTACAATTACACGCCTTTCTTGATTCCGCGCTTGCTTGGCCAATCTATTTCTCCAAATCATCTTGGACTTGCGCAACTTTCGCTTTTCCACGATAGAAACAATGCAGGAGAAGATATCGCGATGGCTTCGTTGTATTCTTATCACTCGTTGATGTTGTTTCGTTTACTTCGCGAAACACCTCTTAATTTTCGCGATGGACGAATAGCAATGAAATATTTATTGCCTGCTATGGTTATTGCAGGAATTCATCACCCGGAAACGGAAGGTGAAAATCAGTTTCTGCATTTGCAACGAGACAATTCTACTCCAACGCAAGATGTTCTCGTTGCGAAGTATGAATTATCGAAAGAGAAAATTTCCGCTGTGAATAATCGCGAAGCAGAATACCGAAAAGCCATGCGCAAACTCGGAGCATGGGCAATCAAGCAAGTAAAACCTGGGAATGGCGCGAGTGTGCATTACGCAGGAGTACTTCCATTTTCTGAAGCGCCTTCTGCATTTGCAATTCATGCGTCTGGACGATTACACAATCACCAACGCACATTTGTTGCAGATGGTTCCGGATTCAAATACCTTCCGGCAAAAGGTTTGACGTTGTCGTTGATGGCGAATGCGCATAATGTTGCGGGAGGTGCAATGAAAACTATTTGAGGATGGTTGCTTTTGCAAAAGTACATATGCGATCAACAGAACACTAAGTATCCTACCTTTGCGCTTATCAAGTTCGATTATTTTTTACTGTAAATGCTGCCAATGTTTACTACGCCAAAACTACAATCCTTTAAAAATGGGATAATAGCTATTTGCTGTTTTACTTTATCACAGATCAGCGCAGCTCAAAACACCACATGGTTATGGGCAGTCCATGCAGGTTCAGCCGAAAGCGATAAACCATCAGATATTGCAACATCACTAAGCGGCTCGACTTACTTAGTGGGCGACTTCAAAGACACTATGTTGGTTGACACTTTTAATTTGTCTCCGAACGTACCCGGCACTTCTGACAGTTATATTGCCAAAACAGACGCCTCTGGAAACGTGCAATGGGTAATAAAAAGTTTTGGAAATGGAAATGACAAGGCTATGTGTGTGTGTGTTGATCAGTTAGGGGATATTTTTGTGGTTGGTAGTATTAACGGAACAATTATTCTTGGAAGCTTCACACTTGTTTCCGTCGACACATCGGACATATATATCGCGAGGTTAGATTCAACAGGTGCAGTTCTATGGGCATTTGTTGAAGGCGGAATTGGATGGGTCGAGCCAGCGGGCATCGGTACTGATACACTTGGCGGAGTATTTCTAACTGGGAATTACCAAGATAGTGTCAACTTAAGTAATGTTTCATTAGTCTCGGGAGGTTCATACGAATGCTTTATTGCTAAATACGACTATACAGGTAGTATACAATGGGCGCAGACCACAGGAGGATTAAATTCCCAATTCATTGCTAGCAGTAGAACAGATCATTATGGCAATACTTATATCACTGGCATTTTCGTAACCAGCGGTGATTTCGGAATTACACAATTGTCCGGTGCTCCAACCATGAACATAGCATTTGTTGCAAGTTGCAATCCATTAGGCATTTTCACATGGGCTACACAAATTGGTTCTCAGAATTCTTCTCAAGGTTACGGCGTAAGCTATGATGGACTCGGCAACGTGTATGCAGCGGGAATGTTCACTGCTTCTGTGGATTTTCCAAGCGATACACTATTCAGCCGGGGAGGTAATGACGGATACCTCGTCAAATTCAATTCGCAAGGTACATTAGTATGGGCAAACGTAATGGGAGGCAATAATATCGACATGGCTTTGAATGTGGCAACCGATGCTCAAGGAAACAGCCGAGTGGTTGGATATTTTTGGAGCTTCATGTACTTCGACACAACTACAAATTGGCTCATGAGCGGGGGATTAGCTGACGCTTTTGTATGCGATTATGATGTTAACGGAAACTTTATTCGCAGCAAAACTGTGCGAGACAATTTATATGGAGATGCCCGTTGCCTCAGTCTAGACGCGGTTGGTAACACGTATATCGCCGGAATATTTGAAGATAGTTGCGACTTCGATACGCTACAAGGATTTGAGACGTGGGGCAGAACGGATATTTATCTTGGAAAAATCGGAAGCGACTTTATTTCCTCGACACAAAATCAGAATCAGGATTTCGGAAATGTGACGGTGTTTCCAAATCCTACCTCGAGTATGGCTACAGTAAATTGTGAGGACGAAATAATAAAGATCAATATTCTGGATTTGTCGGGACGCGTGGTTTTTGAAATTGCACGCCCGGGCTTGCAACAAATCAACCTTTCATTTCTCGATAACGGATTGTACATCATCGCGGTTGAGACGCAGGAATATCACATTTCCATGCCAATTGTTATTAATCATTAACTGCGATTTCTGTGCGTCACAATAGTCGTTGATTACAATCAAAATTTTATATGTATCTACATATATTTATTATCTTTGTACAAACATCACACAATGCAACGCAGAAACGCATTAAAATTGCTGACACTTGGAGCAGCCGGTTCACTCGCTATGACATTATCAGATCTAAGAAAATTTACAGACGATCTTCCTGTTGACGAAAAACAACCAGCATTGTTTCTTGGTCACGGAAGTCCAATGAATGCAATAGAAGACAATATTTTTACGCAATCATTAACGGCGCTCGGAAAATCATTGGTAAAGCCAAAAGCAGTTTTAGTTGTCTCTGCACATTGGTTAACGCGCGGCACTTTTGTTTCAACAACGAAATTTCCAGAAACCATTTATGACTTTGGTGGATTTCCTCCTGAACTTTCACAAGTAAAATATCCGGCTCCCGGTGCGCCGGTTGAAGCGCAACTTGTGAAGAGCACAGTTTTGTCAACGAAAATCGAAGAAGACAATTCCATGGGTCTTGATCATGGTGCATGGAGTGTGCTTCGACATATTTGGCCGAATGCGGATGTTCCCGTTTTTCAAATGAGTATTGATTGGTACAAATCGCCACAATGGCATTACGATCTTGCGCTTGAACTTCGAGCGCTTCGCAAGAAAGGAATTCTTATTATTTCCAGTGGAAACATCACGCACAATCTTGGCAACGTTGTTTGGAACAATGAAAATGCTCCGGCTGTCGATTGGGCATTGGAGTTTGATGAAGCAGTAAAGAAAAATATTGATGCGCGCGATCACGCGAAGATTATCAATTATCAAACACTTGCCCCATCAGCGAAAATTGCTGTACCATCGAATGATCACTACTTACCTCTGCTCTATACTCTGGGACTCGTAGAAAAAGATGAAGTGCAGAAATATACGTTTGAGGGATTTCAGTATGGAACGATTTCTATGCGGTGCCTGCAAGTTGGATGATGCGCGCTATCGCCTGCGGCGCTTTACACGGCGCCACGGCGAATCGGAGTTATTTCTAATTCTAAACCCACGAGAATCGGCGAAATATCAGTTATGCAACCTCTCGAATTAGCGTGGACTAAGTACGCCACTATTTTTTACTTTGACGTCGTGTAAAGTCATCGCTTCAGCGATCGCCGCGCCACGTGGGTTTAGTTCTTCCGCCTTTTCGCAGTGGCGCCGTGTAAAGCGCCGCAGGCACCCGAATCTACAATTAGAACTATTACGGAAGCACTGCCTATCTTCGTACAATGACCACGCAACGTGTTATCGCCATCACCGGAGCAACAGGATTTCTTGGTAATGCGCTTGTGCGTCATTTTTTGAAACAAGGAGATAAAGTAATTGCTCTTGTGCGCGCGATTCCGGCGAATAAGATTGCCGATGTTGAGTACATCGTGTTCGATTTATCGAATAGAAAATGTTCGAAGCAACACATTGAAGCAGATGTATTAGTTCATTCTGCCTTTGTTCCTGTAACAGAATCGAAATCTGCGCTCGAGCAAAATACAGATGGGACAAAATCGCTGCTCAAACTTTTTCCAGCCACTACTAAAAACATTTTCATCTCAAGCGTTTCAGCCGATCTTAATTCTCCCGCAGTATACGGACAACAGAAAGCGGTGATTGAAAACATATTTCTCGAGCAAGGCGGATGCGCAATTCGCCCGGGATTAATTCTCGGAAACGGTGGATTGTTTGCAACGATGCGAGATTATCTCAAGAAGAAACGCAACATTCCCGTGTTCAACGGAGGAAAGCAGCCTTTGCAAACCGTGTACGTTCAGGATCTTGTTCAGGCTATTGACAAAATTATTTCTGAGAATCACACTGGAGTATTTACGTTTTGCGAGCACGAACCTGTTCCCTACAAAGAATTTTACGCTGAACTTTGCTCTCAACTCGGTGTTCAACCTAGATTCATAAGCATTCCGTTTTGGGTTGCAGATTGCATGGTTTCCTGTGCGAACATTGTTGGAATCACTTTACCCATTAACAAAGACAATGTCCAAGGCTTGAAACTCATGAAAGCGCATCCTTCGAAAGAAGACGCGCAAAAGCTTGGTGTAATCCCGCTGGATTATAGGAGCAATTTGGCACGGGCGTTGAAGGAGTCAATCTGAATTACTGCCGTAGTACAAACGTTCAATATAAACTATTGAGTCGCCTGCGGCGGGCTTGACACGGCGAACGGCGACAGAACGTTTACAATCGCTTCCCACGCGGCACGGAGAATCGCTTTAGCGATTTCGCCGTTTCTCGTGGGTTATCCAAAACGAAGTACGTCCGCCTTTTCGCCGTTCGCCGTGTTGAGCCTGCCTGTCCGGTAGGTAGGCGCCGCAGGCTTTATTAAATTTCAAGAATCACAGGAATAAATTCAAGGACGCAATAGCAATAATTCCGCTTTTGTAATGTCACGCCACGTTCCCGGTTGCAAATCGCCAACGTGCAAATGCATAATTCGCGTGCGCACAAGTTTGTGAACAGAAAATCCAAGCTTGTAGCACATTCTCCTGATCTGACGATTCATTCCCTGCCGAAGAATAATTCGGAAAGCGGAAACATTGTTTGCGTCAGAAAAAAGTTCACACGGATCTGTTTTCTTTCCAAGAATTTCAATTCCGCTTCGCATTGCATCAATAAACGATTCATCAATGGGCTTGTGCACTTCGACGTAATACTCTTTCTCTTTTCCGCTCTCTGCATGCGCTACTTCGTGATACAATTTTCCATCGTTAGTCATGAGCAATAATCCTTCCGAATCTTTGTCCAATCTTCCAACAGGATACAAACGAAACGGGTGATGAAATACAGAAAGTAAATTATCTGGAATTGACTCGTTCAACGTGCATTCAATTCCGCGCGGTTTGTAGAAAAGCACATACGCGTATTGAATCTTGTTTGAAATGATTTTATCATCGAACGTCACAACATCAGTTTCTGCAACGAGCATTGTAGTGCGTGCAATTTCTCCATTCACTTTCACGCGTTCCGAACGTATTAGTTCGAACGCTTCGTTCAGTGGGATTCCACACTCTTCTCCAACCAGAATACGAAGTCGTCGTAAAGCCATGACAATTTTCTCAAAGGGAAATTTCCCAAATTTTCTTCCCAATCTTCATATCAATACAAATCATCTTCAACTGCGCAATCATCACGAATTTTCCATCGTGCATATCCGTCCAGCGATAACCAAATTCCGGGTTACCTTCTTCAAATACTCCTGCACCTTCTGCTTGATCAGGACTATGGTAAAATCCGGTAAGCGGAAATTGCCAACGTTGATCAAATTTTTTTCCATTCCACTCAACTAATGTGATGATCGCCGTAGCCGTATCAGATACATTGCTTGCTGAATAAATCAAGGCGAGATTTTCATCACCTCCCAAACTATAATCATTAAATTCTTTGGGCCAGGTTTCTTCACGCTTTACTTCATCCACGGCGTTGCGATAATCGCGTTGCAGATTCATTATTATTTCCTGGCGGCTGCGCTCCTCATTTGTCATTTGGCTGTAGGAAGTATAATCTCTTGGCGTTTGTTCGGTGCTTGCACCCAAACTATCCAAACGCAATTTGATTCCATCACATACCGATTGCAATTTATCCTTGTGCCTTCTCCGCTTCTCTTCGATCCGTCGCTGATTGAGATCAATGAAAACTTCCGGTTTGGTAAACGCGATTTCAGCTGTAGTTGCATCACTGCACCATTGAAGTTTCTGGCGATCGCCTTTCCCATCGAATGAAAGAAAACTGTCCACAGAAAAATAACCCAAGGTGCTCAGAAAAGTCATGTGCCAATCTTCTCTAACAATTTCTTCGTCTGTTTCCGTCAACGTTTTTTTGATTGGATCAAAGAAATAACGGATTCCCTGCAGGTCACTTACCATGATTTGGTCTGTGGAAAAGTCAAAACCATAATACGTATCGATCTGCGTGTATTCAGGTCGCGCCATACTTTTCCCTTTGAACGCAGATATCTGAGATTCTTTGTCCACCACATCCAATGTTTTCGGATTCCTACTGTGTAATCCCAATTCCGGATCAACAGAGTAGAACCAGATTTTTCCGTCAGCAATTCCAAGAATTTCACAAGCTGCGTCCGCGTTCTCTTCGAATTCAACTCGCGACAAAATAGCTCCCGTTCCGAAATCATAAGTTGTCAAGCGGCTTTCTTCATAACCCGAAGTGTGACTCATTCCACCTCCACTCGATTTTGATGTCGCTTGAAAAATAGTTTCAATTGTGATAATGAAAGTGCCGTCCTTTCCGGAATACAAAATTGTTTCACTCACATCATCCGCAGGATCGCTCATGACATCTTTGTGCATACAGGAAGAAAGGAGCAGTGCGCAGAAGGCAGTAGCAGTTGGCAGTAGCAGTTGGCAGTGAAGGTGAAGTTTGTTCATACTTTCCAATTTATGTGTATCACTTCTGATAAAATGTCAACTTCTATATCGCATGAGCCACTGACTACTGCCACTGACAACTGCCTACTCCCTTTCTTTCGAGTCCATCCAAATCGTCACCGGTCCATCGTTCACCAATTCAACCTGCATATCAGCACCAAACACTCCTGTGCCAATTTTTTTTCCTAAATCCAACTCGAGTTGTTTTACAAAATTCTCATACAACGGAATTGCAACTTCCGGTTTTGCGGCTCTAATGTACGAAGGGCGATTTCCTTTTTTCGTTGCCGCATGCAATGTAAACTGACTAACCGCAATTATTTCACCTCCGCAATCTTTAACCGAAACATTCATTATTCCTTCTCCATCAGCAAATATTCTCAGATTCACAATTTTCTGCGAGAGCCACTGAAT
>CAZBYM010000068.1:0-5243 GCA_964495745.1 uncultured Chryseobacterium sp.
CGTTGGAATATAACGCTCAGGTTGCCGACAACGCCAGTAATGTCATGCATGACGAGAATGGCAATCTGCTCTTTTTAATTGAAGACGGTTAGGTGTATGATAAAAATGGTTTCCTGATCAGCGACATTTACAATCCGCTCACATATCCAGAGAAAGTTACCGGAACAAGCGAATACCTAATCATTCCAGTACCGGGAAATTGCTCGCAATATTTCCTTGTTGCAGGATCATACGACTATCCTAATATTCAGATTACCATTGGCGGAGTTCCACATCCATACTACATCACACTGGATTTGAGTTTGCCTAATCAAAATGGTTACGGGCCGACAATTCATGGAGATATGATCGGGGCGAACGGCCTTTATGACAACATCGGGATCCTGCTTGATAACCCTTCGGCTACCCTTGATTTTGTTGATGGCAACAATAGTAAAAGCAGTTGTTTGCATTTTGCCGTAAGCCCGTTGAGAACAGCGACCAATGATCGTTTTTTATATATCGAATATCGGGTTTGCGGAAGGTTAGCGCGCTTTAAAGTTACATCGGGCGGAATAGCATACGACAACTACAATTTTCAGTTAATTACAGCAAATCTTGCGGGAATCATTCGCGCAGAAATGGAATTGGCTGTTTTGCCGAGTGGAAATTACAGGATCGCCTTTCCTTATGAAGAAGGTTCAAATTTTATTCAAATGATTCATGTGGCGGATTATAGCAGCGTTACGGGAGATATTATACCAGGAACAACGATTTCAATTGCGCTGCCTTCCGGAGCAAAAATGCATGGATTAGAGTTTTCTAAAGATGGGCGGTATCTCTATGTAACACATACAGTTACTCCGTACGTTCAATACATCGACTTGCAGACAAGTTCGACATTAACCCCGCTTCAATCCGACCTGTCATTTGCAACACAAGCGCTGATGAATCCAATAGATTTCCAATACTCACAGATTGAACTTGACAATAATGGATACATGTTATTTGCACGAGGGAATGACATTTCTGGGATGAACATCAACTTTAACCAAGGCCCCCTCAATCAAAACTGGGTGCAGGGGGTAATTCAAACTGGTGTTCCCATTAATGTATCTATTTACACTAATGGTTACCTCGTAGATGCGATAGTGAATAGCAGACAACTCAACGACCAGATCGACGGTGCACTTTACCAGTACTACCCTCCAACGTCACCCCCTGATCTTTGCTGTATTGCCAACACAAACTTTACTGTTGATATCTACACGGCAGGAACATACATTCCGAATGTTACTCCATCAACTTTTAACTATGCAGCTACCACTCAGACATGGACACCAACGAACAATCCTTTCGGCGGAACACCGAGTACGCCGGTTCCGATAATTACAATAAAAACTTCTTTGATCATTCCGGCAGGCTATAAAATTACAATCAGCGGAATGACATTAGAGTTTGCACCACGCACGTATGATGCCAACAACAACGATTATGCCGGAGCTAATCTTGAAATCCGCCGGGCGAATACAACTACCGGCATGGGAGGAAAACTCACCGTTTTTAATTCTGTTCTGACCGTATATGATGATTGCGGCAAGGGCATGTGGGAGGGTGTGGAAGTACACGGATACCAGAATGTGCCGCAGGGAATGCCTGGAGCAGGTCCGCAAGGTTATTTGTTGCTTAGCGGATCCGGTTCCCGTATCGAACATGCCTGGTGGGGAGCAGTGGCCGGCGAAGTGAACACAACGCTGACATATAATATGCCTCAGATTGTATCAGGCACAGGTGGCGCAGTAATTACTGGAAACCCCGGAGCACAATTTCTAAACAACAAGATATCTGTGTATTTCGCGCCGCATAATGGCGTTCCTGCAGCGGCAGATGATAATGCGAGTGGCTTTAACCTTTGTGCATTTCAAACTACTGATGATCTCTGGGATATTAATGCGGGCTCACCTTATGCAGCTGTGATGATGCGAAGCGTAAAAGGAATTCTATTCGCTGGAAATACTTTCCTTACTGACGAATTAACCACGAATTATACAGTAGCCGCAAACAACACGGGTTATGGTATCTTGTCCTATAACACATTCTTCATGGTCGTTCCCGCTAGCGGTAATGTTCGTAATACATTTACCAATCTCACGTATGGCATAGCGGCTGCAAGCGGAGCTGGCACACGCACAGCAACAATTGATCAGGCTGACTTCTATAATAACTACAGGGGAATCTACCTGAGCTTAATACCTGTTGCGACTATCACACGGTGTAATTTTGAGATTTACCGGTGGCCAACTACGCAACCCAATGAAGCTTATGGAGTGTATCTTAATTATTGTACAGGATTCAAAGTTCAGGAGAACGATTTCACTTATTCATTAGGGAATACTCCTCCGGCCAATGCGTACGGAATTATTGTGAATCAATCAAACGCTGCAAGAAATTGCGGACAGGATGATGAAATTTATCGCAATACGTTTCACAACATAATGGTCGGAATACAGGCTCAGGGTTATAACAGTGAAAACCCATATCCGGCTTGTTATACAAATGCTCCCGGCACGACAAACAACATAGGCCTTGTAATGCGGTGCAATGAATTTTATGCCGGCACTGTGGATGCTTTTGATATCCGCGTTGCTGATTATGTCACGCCTTTCAGCACGAGGTGGGGCAATATTGCGTATGAGCAGGGAACCTGTACTGGTCCCAACGGTCCGGTATCGCCTGCCAACAATTTATTCAGTCACAGCAGCAATGCTTTCTCTGAAACTGATTTCAGGATTGATGGAACGTATAGCATCTCAAATCCAAATGGTATTCAATATGCCTGGTCAACGGCCAATCAAACCATTCCGTACCTGACACCAATAGACTATACTGCTCCTGTACCCGGCACCGGTGTGGATCTGGGCGGATGCGGAGCATATACTTATTCATCAGGAACATCGTGTCCATCAAAATTGGTGTATAGTCCTGCCAATATTTCTGTTCAACGGGACATCAGCCTGTACGCATTCAGAGCCGATTCGCTGAACAATATACTTACGATGGGCGACGATCCTTCATTGTATGCAGTCATTTCCGGTGGCACGCCGGGTCATATCAGTTCCGCATTGCTGAGTGCCTCGCCCTATCTTTCCGATGGAGTGCTGATGGCAGCAATTAACCGCGGATTACCGCCCGGAGTCTTGAAGCAAATTATTATTGCGAATTCTCCTGTATCACAATCCGTGATGAATGTGCTTAACGCCATTAATCTGCCACCCGGAATCAGGAGTGAAATCAATTCAGTTCAAAACGGAGTTTCGGCGCGTGATCGACTCATTAGTCTCTTGTCTTCTTATATCACTGCTAAGAGTTACGCTGTGAACGAATTGATCCGCCAATACCTAAATGATACATTATCTTCAACAAGTGTTGACAGTGTTATTCTTGCCTTAAAGAAGTACCAGGTACCTGAGTTCCGCTGTTCGCTTGTTAAGGCCTATTCCGATAAAGGAGATACGCTCTCGGCTAAATTGCAAAGAGATACTTTGGAAATGGAACAAGGGCTGGATAATTTCTGCAGGCTGTATGATTTGTTGCTGGAACTGGAACGTGCCGGACAAACCTGTTATGCAATTGCACAGGACTCTGTCAAGCAAGCTACTGTAAGCGCCATTTCTGCTGATTACGAGGAGAAAACATGTGCTGATGCAAATGCAATAATGAACCTTGTTTTGCAGTATCATTTCAGCGAATACATCACCAGTATTTCCAATTCCTCGAACCGTGAAGCGCCGCAACCTGAACCGCAACGATCAGTTTCAGAAACAGGCTTTACTGTTTATCCAAATCCGAACAACGGCACATTTGTTCTTGACTATTATGTTGAAGAAACAGACGTAGTAGTTTTCGAAGTGTACTCGATCACCGGCTCAATGATGAAAACAGAAATTCTTCCTGCGTCTTCACAACAGAAAGATATGGAGTTGAGTGGTTTTGCGCCTGGGGTGTATCTCATACGAATAAAGGTTAACGATGCACCAAAGCACACAGAACGCATCATAATTACTGAGTAGTCATGAAACTTACGTTTCATGGGCTGCTACTTGCAGTTTGCTGTATCCTTTCCGCTTTATGCGGAAAGGCGCAGCCTCCTCTGTTTGAGAACTATTATGAACTCGGAGCGACCGATGAGGGATATGATATTTGCCAGAGTTCCGATGGAGGATTTATCATTGCGGGAGAGAAACGAATGGGGCTAGGGGCTAGCAGCCTAGTTCTAATGAAAATTGACTCTGCAGGAAATCAGGAATGGTTGAAATTGTATGGGTCATCAGGTTACCATAGTGCCTTAAGTATAAATTCATGCCAAGGGGTAGGATACATTGTCAGTGGATATTATGAAACTAACGATGCCCGATATTTTCCATGGATATTACGTGTGGATGATAATGGAGATACATTGTGGTCAGCAGATAATTTGACACCATTCCAAATATTGACTCCAAGTGGTGCTGGCAATGGTTGGTGTCTGGATGTAGTTCAAGCCGTTGACAGTACGTTCTATGCATTAAGTCGTGTCGCGGATGGAACAGGTGAGTGGACATTTTTTCTTTCGCATCTTGAACAATTTGGTGACACTACATGGACAAAGCGATTTGACTGGGGTTATGGGCCTGCTTTATATCGAATTCTGTCAACGTCTGATTCAGCCATTGCAATTTGCGGACAAAGAATTGATTCAATGTTCCCCTATGTAGCACATTTTCTTTTGTTGAAACTGGATTTGAATGGAGATACTATGTGGACGAGAGTTTACCCGATTGCCAACGGAGTTGCTAGTCCTTCATCTGTTGTTCAAACCGCGGATTCAGGTTTCTTTATTTCAGGGGGAGTAATTTATAATAGCGGTACCGGTGTAGATTATTTCGTAGTGCGCACCGACAAATACGGAGATACCCTCTGGACGAAAACTTATGGTGGCGTTGGGTGTAACGATGGAGGTCCCGGCATTCAATGTAGTGATGGCTCCTACCTTTTAAGCGGGTTAACACTATGCCAAGGTGCCGGCATGCAAGACCTATACCTTGTTAAACTCGATACAGCCGGCAACTTTGTTTGGGATCGCACCTATGGCGGTGCGAGTGATGACAGGGCAAATTCTATTTTACAAACAAGCGATGGCGGATTTATTGCTTGCGGCATTTCGTGCAGCTTCGGTTTTGGAAATTGCGATGTGTACGTAGTGAAAACAGACAGCAACGGAATTG
>CAZBYM010000068.1:5343-12657 GCA_964495745.1 uncultured Chryseobacterium sp.
GATAATGCAACGGATGTGGAGAGAATTATTATTACGGAATAACATGAAACAGTTAGTCGGTTTATTGCTGACAGCAATTTGCTGTGCATTTCCCTGCATGCAGGGAAATGCACAGCCTCCGCTGTTTGAGAATTATTATGAGCTAGGTGCTACGGACGAAGGATATGATATTTGCGAGGCTCCGGAGGGTGGATTTGTAATTGTTGCAGAACGAAGAATTTCGTTGGGCACCAGCAATCTCGTTGTTATGAAAATTGATTCTTCTGGGCAAACTAATTGGATCAAATCATACGGAAACAGTGGGTACCATAAACCTGTTACAATTGCACCTTGTATAGGTGGTGGATATATTATTAGCGGGCAATACGAAACGAGCGATATAAGGTATTTTCCTTGGGTACTAAGAATTGATAGTGTTGGCGACACTCTTTGGACTAAGAATATACTTACGCCTTGGTATCCAACCACATCGGGAGGACTTGGAAATGGAATCTGCAAAAGTGTTTTCGAAGCTTATGACGGCACATTTTATGCGCTGAGCCAGGTGGCTGATACAAACATCTCTACTTGTTTTCTTGCAAAGTTGAATGCGAACGGAGACACGATATGGACCCGTCAGTATGATTGGGGAAATGGTCCCGGCTTATATGGAATGGCACCTACCCTTGATTCATCTATTGCTATTTATGGCCAGAAAATTGATTCAATGTTCCCATATGTAGCGCATGTTCTTTTAATGAAACTGGATTTGGACGGTGACACTTCATGGACGAAAGTATACCGGATCGTTAACGCTGTTACGAGTCCTTCTTCAGTTGTTCAAACTGCGGATTCGGGCTTTTTTCTTTCAGGGGGAGTAATTTATAATAGCGGTACCGGTGTAGATTATTTCGTAGTGCGCACCGACAAATACGGCGATACCCTCTGGACGAAAACTTATGGTGGCGTTGGGTGTAACGACGGCGGCCCCGGCATTCAATGTAGTGATGGCTCCTACCTTTTAAGTGGATTAACACTATGCCAAGGCGCAGGTATGCAGGACTTGTACTTGGTCAAACTTGATACATCCGGCAACTTTGTTTGGGATCGTACCTATGGCGGTGCAAGTGATGACAGGGCAAATTCTATTTTACAAACAAACGACGGAGGATTTATTGCTAGTGGAATTTCCTGTAGTTTCGGTTTTGGAAATTGCGATGTGTACGTAGTGAAAACAGACAGCAACGGAATTGCACCAACAGGTTTTCTTCCAATTGCCCCGCCACAAAATCATTTTGTGATTTATCCGAATCCAACAAATGGAATTGTGTTCATAGATTATAGCATTCCGCAAAATGAAAATGGAATTCTTGAAGTGTATTCGATTACCGGAGCACTTCTTTTTACAGAAATGCTCGCTGCCGGAAGTGAACGAATGCAGTTTGATTGGTGTGCGATGGAACCGGGAATGTATCTTGTTCGAATGATAACAAATGATAATGCAACGGATGTGGAGAGAATTATTATTACGGAATAACATGAAACAGTTACTCGGCTTGCTGTTAGCGGGACTTAACCTTTTTTTGGCGTGCGGAACTCTCATCGCATTTTGGGATTAACGGTTTAACAATTCCCCGATTCCTATCGAAACTCACCAAGAACGCCAAAAACAAAATCCATGAGAACCGCGCAATCGCCAGAAAAATATAGGTTTGCTCACATTTGGCTTGTGAATGCGACTTTTATATTTGAAAATTGAGAATATCGTACTACATTTGCAGCCCTAAGAAAAATAACAAGAGAAACAACGCATGATCGTAGTAGCAGTTAAAGAAGGCGAATCAATCGAGAAAGCCCTCAAAAAGTTTAAGAAAAAGTTTGAGAAAACCGGTGTAGTTCGTGAGCTTCGCGACCGTCAGAAATTTACAAAGCCTTCTATTCGCAAGCGCGAGACTAAACTCCGTGCAATTTATCGCCAAGGATTGCAGATCGCAGAGATCAGCTAGTCCATTTCGGTATTCACATATTTTTGTAGAGAAATACACACAAGTTGGGTAACCTCGCTGAGAGATTACCGTAAACTTGTGTGTATTTCTTTTATATCGTGGCTACAGATCCCCTGGATGATTTCCTCAATTACCTGACCCACGAGAAGAGGTATTCACCTCACACGTTAACTGCTTACAGTACAGATCTCATTGAGTTTCGCGATTATTTGCAAGTGAAATATGAACTTGATAATTTGCTTGAAGCGAATTTTCAAATTGTACGTTCATGGATCGCCGAGCTTATGGAAGGGAAAATTACTTCCCGGTCAATCAATAGAAAAATAAGTTCGCTTAGAAGTTTTTTTCGTTTTCATGTACGCGAAAATCATGTTTCAACAAATCCAATGTTAAAAGTGCAAGGTCCGAAAACGACCAAACGGCTTCCTGTTTTTGTGGATGAGATTCCGATGAACAATTTACACAGGCCTGGAGCTATTGAAGAACAGGAAGTTGATGAGTATGACGGGATTTTGGTAAGGTTGGTCATTGAACTTCTCTATGGTACAGGAATGCGATTAACAGAACTCATACACCTTAAGGTTGAGGATGTTAACCTTCGTGCAGGAAGTGTGAAAGTCCTTGGAAAAAGGAGCAAGGAACGAATCATTCCGATCACCTCCGAACTTAATCAGTTGATTGGCAATTACATGAAGTTTCGCAAGAAAGTTGTCGCTGAAAATCAGCTTGTTGAGAATGAGATTTTGCTGATAAAAAAGAGCGGAAAAAAACTTGCGAGATCATTTGTTTACGGTCGCGTCAACTATTACCTTAGTCTGGTAACAACAATCGACAAAAAAAGCCCACACGTGTTGCGCCATACATTCGCAACGCATATGCTGAACAACGGAGCCGACTTGAATGCAATTAAAGAACTTTTAGGTCATGCGAATCTCTCCGCCACGCAAGTGTATACGCACAACACTGTAGATAAACTCAAAGCAATTTATCACAAGGCTCATCCCAGAGCTTAAAACCAAGGAGGACTTATGGAAATTCAAATTCAATCTATCCACTTCAAGGCGGATCGCAAACTCATCGGCTTCGTAAACGAAAAAGTAAGTAAGCTGAGTCATTACTTTGAAGGAATTATTACCAGTGAAATCTTTCTCCGCATTGATAAATCAGATAATGCAGAGAACAAGGTGGCGGAGATTAAAATAATGGTTCCGGGAAACGAACTTTATGTTAAAAGACGATGCAAAACCTTCGAAGAAGCAGTAGATGTGTGCATTGAGGCTTTAACGAAACAAGTGAAAAAGTACAAAGAAAAAGCCAGAACATATTGATTTTCAATTAATTATGCATAAGAAACCCTGCAAAATCTGCGGGGTTTCTTTTTGCCTTCTTTTCAAGGACAAAGTTTTCGGCAAATCGCCATTTTTATCCCAAAAAGGCAAAAAATACTTCTCCAATATTGTGGGGTGAATAAACTTTTATACATTTGCAGTCCTTTTTAGAAAAGGTGGCTGGTGAAAACTGACCAAAAAGTTCTTTGAAATCAGAAAAAAGCGCAATAAAAATTGTGGCGCCCGTATACTCAAAATCAACCAACTTAGCCGGTGTAGCTCAGCTGGTAGAGCAGCTGACTTGTAATCAGCAGGTCGATGGTTCGAATCCTTTCGCCGGCTCTTTTTTAAAGAGATTCTATGAGGTTGTTTTTGGAATACGGCATGGAGGAGCTTCGGGGAGATACTCAAGCGGCCAACGAGGACAGACTGTAAATCTGTTGACCTAGTCTTCACAGGTTCGAATCCTGTTCTCCCCACTTCAATTGTTCTCCTTGTGAAAGATATATTTAGCGGAAGTAGCTCATTTGGTAGAGCATCAGCCTTCCAAGCTGAGGGTGGCCGGTTCGAGCCCGGTCTTCCGCTCATTAATTTTACACTGAGAAGAACGGGCGACAAGTTCAATTTGAACTTGTCAAAATTAACCCGCTCTTTCGCTCAAGAAATACAATAGAACCCTGTTCCATTTTTGTCGCATGCTCTATTCGCTTTTTTTCTGATCAGCCGCTGTAGCTCAGTGGTAGAGCACTTCCTTGGTAAGGAAGAGGTCGGGGGTTCAATTCCCCCCATCGGCTCTCAAACTTTTACAGTTTGTGAGTCTGGCTCAACAAGCTGCAACGTATGAAATGCATAATCTGAAATTATTTTCTGCAGAGGATAATTTCAGAACGAAAAGTAAAATATCCGGGATACCGGAAGTGAATAAAAATAAGTTTCGAAACAAACACAAAAACAAACAATTAACAATCCATAGCTATGGCAAAAGAGAAATTCGACCGTTCCAAGCCGCACGTGAACGTCGGTACTATTGGTCACGTAGATCACGGTAAAACTACTTTAACTGCTGCAATCACTACTGTATTAGCTTCAAAAGGGTTATGCGAAGTGCGTGATTTCTCTTCAATTGATAACGCTCCTGAAGAAAAAGAACGTGGTATCACGATCAACACCGCGCACGTTGAGTACGCGACTGCAGCTCGTCACTACGCTCACGTAGATTGCCCAGGACACGCTGACTATGTTAAGAACATGGTTACAGGTGCTGCACAAATGGACGGTGCTATTCTGGTTGTTGCTGCTACTGATGGCCCTATGCCACAGACACGTGAGCACATCCTTCTTGCTCGTCAGGTTGGTGTTCCACAAATCGTTGTGTTCATGAACAAAGTGGACATGGTTGATGACCTTGAACTTCTTGACCTTGTTGAAATGGAGATTCGTGAACTTCTTACGTTCTACAAATTCGACGGAGATAACACGCCTATTATCCGCGGTTCTGCTCTTGGTGGATTGAATAAAGAGCCAAAGTGGGTTGATAAGATCATGGAATTGATGGATGCTGTGGATTCTTATATCCCAACTCCTGCTCGTGATAAAGACAAACCTTTCCTTATGTCTGTGGAAGATGTATTCACGATCACTGGTCGTGGAACTGTAGCTACAGGTCGTATCGAAACTGGAGTTGTTAACGTTGGAGAAGATGTTGAGATCATCGGAATGCAGGAAGAGAAATTGAAATCTACTTGCACTGGTGTTGAAATGTTCCGCAAACTTCTTGACAGAGGTGAAGCAGGTGACAACGTTGGTTTGCTTCTTCGTGGAATTGACAAAGATGCAATCCGTCGTGGAATGGTTATCGCGAAACCGGGATCAATCACTCCTCACCACGATTTCAACGCTGAGATCTATGTATTGAAAAAAGAAGAAGGTGGACGTCACACTCCATTCCACAATAAATACCGTCCGCAGTTCTACTTCCGTACAACAGACGTAACTGGAGAAATCACACTTCCTGAAGGACGTGAGATGGTTATGCCTGGCGATAACGTTACTATCAGCGTGAAGTTGATCGTTCCAATCGCAATGGACAAAGGTCTTCGCTTCGCAATTCGCGAAGGTGGCCGTACTGTAGGTGCTGGACAGGTTATCGAGATTACGAAGTAATCGCGAGGCTGAAACATTAAGCAGACGAAGGAGTGCAGCTATAAAATGCTGTACTCCTTTCGCTGCCAATAGAAGTTAGGTTTCCGCAAACCGAACGGGCATAGTTCAATGGTAGAATAGCGGTCTCCAAAACCGTTGATCTAGGTTCGAGTCCTGGTGCCCGTGCAAGAATTGAGAAGTGAATATTACTTCAGTAAAAAGAAAAAAGAATGAATAGAATCAGAACATATCTTGACGAAGTAAGAGACGAGCTGGTGAATAAAGTAACCTGGCCTTCATGGTTGGAACTTCAGGAAAGCGCAATTATTGTAATGATAGCTACTGTGATTTTTGCAGTTGTTGTATTTGCAATGGATCTGGCTTTCCAGAATGGTATGGAATTTATTTACAAGGCATTCTAATTGACATTGAATAATACCCACCTGAGCAATGGCTGAAATAAAAAATAACGATTCGCAGGTAAAGAAGTGGTTTGTATTGCGCGTGGTGAACGGTAAGGAGAAGAAGATCAAGCAATACATTGAGTCTGAAATTTCCCGTCTTGGACTGGGCGATTATGTGACCCAGGTTCTCATTCCGATGGAGAAGGTTATTCAGATTCGTGCAGGAAAAAAAGTGAGCAAGGAGAGAAATATTTTTCCTGGTTACATTATGCTTGAAGGTACGTTAGTGGGAGAAATTCCTCACTTGCTAAAAAATATTACGGGAGTTATCGGATTTCTAGGTTCAAAAACAGGCGATCCTGTTCCACTTAGACATTCTGAGATCAATCGTATTCTTGGTAAGGTTGATGAGATGGCAGGTGCTGAAGAAACAATGCTGAACCAGTTTGTTGTTGGTGAGCAAGTGAAAGTAATCGATGGACCATTTAATACCTTCTCTGGGGTGATTGAAGAAATCAATGAAGAGAAGAAGAAGCTCAAAGTAATGGTGAAAATTTTCGGAAGAAAAACGCCGCTTGAGTTAAACTACATGCAGGTAGAAAAAGAGTAAACCTGCACCCAGATTCGCTGTTGCGCGCTTCCAAACATAACAGAAACAAAAACTAGTAAAAAGTACAATGGCTAAAGAAGTAAGTGCTCTGATTAAACTCCAGATTAAGGGTGGCGCTGCTAACCCTTCTCCTCCAATCGGACCTGCATTAGGTGCGAAAGGCGTGAACATCATGGAGTTTTGCAAGCAGTTCAACTCACGTACCCAGGACAAAGCGGGGAAAGTTCTTCCGGTTATCATCACGGTGTATAGCGATAAATCATTTGAATTTATCATCAAACATCCTCCGGTAGCTGTGCAGATCAAAGAACACGCTAAAATCCAATTAGGTTCCGGTGAATCCAATCGTAAAAAAGCGGGTTCAATTTCCTGGGATCAGGTACGTCAAATTGCAGAAGCAAAAATGCCCGATCTAAACTGTTTTTCCGTTGACTCAGCGATGAGCATGGTAGCAGGAACAGCTCGTAGCATGGGTGTTGCTGTAACAGGGACGAACCCGCTTAAAAAGTAAATCACAGAAGTTAAACCAGACGGAGATCAGCGGAAGACCAACGATCGTTTGCACGTCACAACATCAGTAGAATGGCTAAACTGACTAAAAAAAGAAAGGCGATCCTCGGGAAGTACGATGCTACCAAGCAGTACAACGTGAGCGACGCAGCTAAGATCGTTAAGGAAATTTCAACAACAACGTTTGACGCCTCTGTGGATCTGAGTATCCGTCTTGGCGTTGACCCGCGTAAAGCAAACCAAATGGTTCGTGGTTCAGTTTCTCTTCCTCATGGTTCTGGTAAGGTATTGCGTGTACTTGCAATCGTTACTCCTGATAAAGAAGCAGAAGCAAA
>CAZBYM010000069.1:0-12471 GCA_964495745.1 uncultured Chryseobacterium sp.
CCATCGTTTGGGTGGAAGAATTTCTGAAGACATATGAAGGATCAGTCGTTCTGGTTTCTCACGATAAATCGTTTCTTGACAATATCACAAACCGCACCGTTGAAATTTCAATGGGAAAAATATTTGACTACAAAGCAAATTATTCGCGGTATTTGATTCTGCGAAAAGAGCGAAGAGAAACTCAGGTTGCCGCAGCAAAAAATCAGCAACGTGAGATTGAGAAAACAGAAAAACTGATTGACCAGTTCCGTGCAAAAGCGAGTAAGGCTTCATTTGCTCAATCGTTGATCAAGAAGCTCGATCGTATGGACATCATCGAAATTGATGAGGAAGATACGATGGCGATGCGTTTTCGTTTTCCACCTGCACCAAGATCCGGAAAGGTAGTTGTGGAAGCAGCGAATCTTACGAAAGCGTATGATGGTAAAACAGTTCTGAGCAAGGTTGATTTTCATATTGAGCGCGAAGACAAAGTTGCTTTCGTTGGTAAAAACGGAGAAGGAAAATCGACCATGGTGCGTATGATTATGGGCGAGAAAACGACGGATGGAACGGTTGGCCCAGGTTTTAGTGTTGAAGTTGGATACTTCGCGCAAGATGATGCCGACAATCTCGATGGAAACAAAACAGTTTTTGAAACGATAGACGAGCAAGCAGTTGGTGATGTTCGCAAACAAGTACGTGGCATTCTAGGTTCGTTTTTGTTTTCTGGCGATTCTATTGACAAAAAAGTAAAAGTTCTTTCCGGTGGTGAGCGAACACGTCTCGCATTGTGCCGTCTTTTGTTGAAGCCGCATAATCTTTTGATTCTCGATGAGCCAACGAATCACCTTGATATTCGATCGAAAGATGTTTTGAAGCAAGCGCTTTTGAATTTCGATGGAACGATGATCATTGTTTCGCACGATCGTGATTTTCTTTCGGGACTTACGACGAAAACGTTTGAGTTCCGCGGAGGAAATGTAAAGCAATACATTGGAGATGTAAATGAATTTCTTGAGGCCCGAAGAGCAGAGGACTTCCGAGCAATTGAAAAAAAGGAAGTTGTTGTTCCTATGAAGAAAGAAGTTTCTCAGGATTCGGTTGACAAGAAAGAGAAGGACAATAAGGTTCGTGCTCTTCGTTCCCAGCTTTCAAAGACGGAGCAGAAAGTTGCTGAACTTGAGAAGAAAATCGCGGATTTTGACGCGATACTTTCTGACGCTACAAAATATCAAGAGTTGGTCAATGATAAAACGAAATTTCAACAGTATGAAAATTTGAAGAAGGAATTGGAGAAGGAGATGGAGAAGTGGGAGGAAGGCCAGATTGAGTTGGAGAAGTTGGAAAAATAGCAGCAGAGTTTACAAAAGACAAAAAACAAAAGAAACAAAACGGGATGATCCAAAGATCAACCCGTTTTGTTTTTAGTTTACGACAATTCCTATGTCATTAGAACAGGAAAGAGATTCCAATGACACCTGAGTATGTTTTGATGTTATTAGAACCAATGACATTAAATTCACGGGAGTTAACACCAGTGGCAGGTTGGATATCAAGAAATCCGTAGACCCCACGAAAGCCCAGATCAAGTCTGATTGTTCTGGTTTCATTCAATGCAAATTCCAAACCGGCACCGTAAGCAAAACCGACATCAGCCTTTTTGGTTACTACAACTGCTGTCATGGTGTCAGAGCCATTGCTTCCTTCAGTTTGTACGCTAGAACCAATGTTGTATCCAACTTGCGGTCCAACAACAAAATTCAAGTTAACTGGTTTTGATTTTCCTGTATTGAGAGAAAGCAATAATGGAAAATTGACATACTTCACTTTCATGGTGCGATCCATGTACTGGTCTTTATATTTTTGCGAGTAGGAATTGTAAATAATTTCTCCTTGTACTCCAACGTGGTTTGTAAAATTAATTCCAAGTGCTCCTCCAATTCCATAACCAAGAGTAGCTTGTCCTTGAACTGTTCCGCCATCTGAAGTTTTCATTTTGAAAGCGGTTACAGTTGGCATGAATCGGAGACCGAATTCAACACGGTGAAAGTCTGGTGACATTGTTGGCGATGCCTCTGGCGAAGTGGCTGTTTGGGCGCTTACACCTAAGAAGAAACAAATTGCGGTCATTGACAGGACGAGCGTTTTCATGGTTGTTGTTTTATTCCGGAAGTACCGGACGGTGAATTGAAATTCTGTTTACAAATGTCTATGTAGCCACTTTCGAAACGGTTGTTTAATTATTGAATTAAGTTGCAAGATTCACATGTGGCGTTTAGACCTATTCTCACGGATATTGTTTCCAGGGCAGTGAAAACCGAGTTTACGGTGAATTTTTCTGAACTAGGTTGTGTCAGAGTGGTGAATGACAAATCGAAATTTAGGGATTACGTAAGACCAATTTTATGATTGATTTGTGTACTATTTCACCTTGATTGGTGGCAACATGAAATTTCTTATCTTTAGATATATAAACAACGAAATCATGAAGGGCGTAACTTACATTACAGATAGCCGACAGCGTGTCAAAGCCGTGCAGATCGATATCAAAACGATTGAGAAGTATGAGGATGAATTGGAAGACCTTCTTGAAGGTATTATTGCCAGCTCAAGAAAAGGAGAGGCATCTTCTTCGTTGGATGATGTCAAGAAGCGTTTGAAGAAAAAAGGCAAGTTGTAAAGTGTACAAAGTAATTGTAATTCGTTCCGCGGAGAAGGAGTTGGAAAAACTTCCTACTCGAACTGTTAGAAAGATATTTGGGGCACTGGAGGATCTTTCTCAAAATCCAAGACCTGTGGGGAGTAAAAAGTTGGTTGGACAAAAAGAGAATCTTTGGCGAATTCGAATTGGTGATTACCGAATTGTCTATTTGATTGAAGACAAAATCAGGATTGTAGAAGTGAGAAGGGCCGGGCATCGGAAGGATATTTACGAGAAGTAGTTGTCAGAAGTAGTGGAATGACAAATCGAAATTTCAGCAGTATGAAAATCTGAAGGCTGATCTCGATGCAGAGATGAAACGGTGGGAAGAAATCCAGATGAAACTGGAGGAGTAATCCATTGCTGTCGCTTAGTTGATGAAGTTGTACCTTTGGAATATATAGTACTTCACCCCAATCATCATATTAGTACGTAAAGGAACATCGGCTTTAGTAGAACTAAATGGATGGGATATTCCTACGTAATAGTATAGCTGACGATTTCTGAATCCGAAGTGACCTTGAATCGACCAGATCCGATTTACTGAATTAGTGAGCAATTCTGTGTTCACTCCAAAACGGAAATGTCGATGGACTGATGGAGCACCAATTGGAATATCTATCAGATCGCCAAGTCGTAGTCGAAATAAACTTTCATTTCTTCCGTACGTAAATCCTGGAGACACAAGTAACGTGTGATCAAAAGTCCGACGTTTATCCCAGTTGATAACGCGAATCCAATACCGAAGTTCAATATCTGTGGTTATTAGATTTGGATATAACAAAAGTACTTCCGGACCTAAAGTAATTTCCGGTCCGCAGTTCAGTGACCTTCTTGATTTGGAAGTGCTATCCCCTTGTGCACTTAACGCCAATTGAATGAGGACAAGAACGAATATGCAAAGTTTTTTCAACTCGTTTCGACGTTATTAAGAGGATAGCACTTCCAAATTCAGAAGTGTTAGGTCGGATCACGTACGGTTTCGGTAAACGCGCCAGTGCGCCATGATTCATTTTCGCCACCAGTTCTAGCAGGTGTGAAATATTAGGTTCGTTCAATCGTTTTTGAGGCGGAAATCCATTTTCTGTTACAATTTCACCTAATAATACGTTTTTGTTTTGTCTAACCCAAAGTTTTATACATTTGCGTCATGACAATCAACAACACAACTAACCATCATCACGGACTTACTCATCGCAAGCTCTGATACTGTTGTGTATTAGAATATATAGGCTTGCTATTTTAGCAAGCTTTTTTTTTGTTCCTCGACTCCGCTCGGAATGACAAAAAAAATCACAAGGAGTGAAAAGTGGGCGCTCAGGATGACAAAAAAAGGCCGCTCAGGATGACAAAAAAACTTCGAACGAAAGAGAGTTAGGTATTAATTGAACCACTTTGAAAATGAAAACGAACAAGAAAATAAGAATTGCCATTCAGAAATCTGCATCGTCAACCTTCGACTCCGCTCAGTCTGACAATGTGTTCACAACAAGACTCTCGTCATATGAAAACAGATAAAAAAGTAAGAATCGCAATACAGAAATCGGGTCGATTGAACGAAGATTCGATTCGAATGCTTAAGGAATGCGGAATTGAATTTGACAATGGAGTAAACAAACTCAAAGCAACCGCTTTCAATTTTCCAATTGAGGTGCTGTTTTTGCGTGATGACGACATTCCTGAGTATGTGGCACAAGGCGTTGCAGATATTGGAATTGTTGGCGAGAATGTACTCGTTGAAGCGGATGTCGAGGTAAAAACGATTGAGCGTTTGGGATATGGAAAATGCAGATTGAGCATTGCAATTCCGAAAGGAAAAAAATATGGGGGAGTGAAAAGTTTGGAAGGGAAGCGAATTGCAACAACGTATAAAAATGTACTACAGAAATTTCTTCGGAAGGAAAAAGTGACGGCAGAAATTCACGAGATCAGTGGTTCGGTGGAAATTGCTCCTGGAATTGGATTGGCAGATGCAATTTGTGATATTGTAAGTTCCGGAAGCACACTTTTCATGAATGGACTTCAGGAAGTTGAAACTGTGATGCAATCGGAAGCTGTTTTGATTGGTGGCAAGAACTTAACAGCGAGTACAATGAAAATCGTTGAGCGACTTTTGTTTCGGATTCGTGCATCGCGCAAGGCAAAGCACAATAAGTACGTTTTGTTGAATGCTCCTAACAATAAACTTGAAAAGATTTGCAAATTGATTCCTGGAATGAAAAGTCCAACAGTTTTACCTTTGGTAGAGCCGGGATGGAGTTCTGTTCATTCGGTGATTGACGAAGACAAGTTCTGGGACATTATTGAAAGTCTAAAAGAAGCTGGTGCGCAAGGAATTCTTGTTGTGCCTATTGAAAAAATGGTAATCTAAAAAGAGATGAAACTCATTGAGTACCCAGCAAGAGAAACATGGAAGAAGTTATTTCTTCGGCCTACAGCTGCAACTGCTGCTTCAGAAAATGAAGTCATGAAAATTCTGAATACGGTACGTGATTGTGGCGATAAAGCTGTTATGGAATTGACACACCGATTGGATGGTTGTAAGTTGAGTGACCTGAAAGTTTCCGAGAAGGAATTTCTTGCCGCTGATCAATTGGTCAGTGTTGAACTGAAAGTAGCTATTCAGATAGCAAAAAGCAACATCGAGCGATTTCATACAGCCCAGTATGTTGGTTCGATCGTAATTGAAACGATGCCTGGAGTAAAATGCTGGAGGAAGTCAGTTGCAATTGAAAAGGTTGGATTGTATATCCCCGGCGGAACAGCACCTTTGTTTTCCACAGTATTGATGCTCAGTTTACCAGCGAAAATAGCTGGATGTAATCACATCGTGTTGTGTACACCGCCCGGAAGGAATGGTAGTATTCATCCCGCAATTTTGTATGCTGCCCGTGAATGTGGAATTACCGAAGTGTACAAAGTTGGAGGTGCGCAAGCAATTGCTGCGATGCGTTATGGAACAGAAACTATTCCAGCAGTATCGAAAATATTTGGTCCGGGAAATTCCTGGGTGACCATGGCGAAACAATTGATTGCGAAAGACGGATTTCCAATTGACATTCCAGCGGGTCCTTCTGAGCTTGCCATTTATTCCGACGGTACAGTTCCGGCGGCATTTGTTGCTGCTGATTTGCTTTCACAAGCAGAACATGGTGCAGATAGTCAGGTTGTGGTCGTGTCACAGGATCGAAAAGTGATTGATGGAATACTCGAGGAGGTTGCACTGCAGGTTGAACTACTTCCGAGAAAGGATATAGCGAAGCATGCTCTCGCAGAAAGTCTGGCTATTGTGGTAGCTGATGAAGGTGATGTGATGGAATTACTCAATGAATATGCGCCTGAGCACTTGATTCTCGCTTGTGCGAATGCGCGCGAGTTGTGCGATCAGGTAATTAACGCGGGAAGTGTTTTCATTGGAGGTTGGTCGCCGGAAAGTGCGGGTGATTATGCTTCCGGAACAAATCACACATTGCCAACGAATGGTAATGCTAAAGGATGGAGTGGAGTTTCGTTGGATTCGTTTGTGAAGAAGATTACTTTTCAGGAGATTTCGAGAGAAGGACTTTCTCGGATTGGAAATGCGGTGGAAGTGATGGCAGAGGCGGAGGGGTTGATTGGACACAAAAATGCGGTCAGCCTTCGAATCAAGTCACTCTGACTATAAATCTGTCACCCCTGGACTCCGCTCGGTCTGACAATAGTGCTTCGAACAAGAATCAGATAATAGGAACAATATGTTTAGCATAAATAAATTAATAAGAGAAAATATCAAGAATCTCCAGCCGTATTCTTCCGCTCGAAGTGAGTTTAAGGGAAATGCGGAAGTGTTTTTAGATGCGAATGAAAATGGTTTTGGCGCTCCTTGTCCTGCCTCGACTCCGCTCGGTCTGACAATCGATGCATGGCACATGAATCGGTATCCCGATCCGTTGCAAATTAAGTTGAAGGATAAACTTTCCTCAATCAAAGGACTTCCTATTCAAAATATATTTCTTGGAAACGGAAGCGATGAGGTGATTGATTTATTGTTTCGGGCTTTTTGTAATCCGGGGGTTGATAGTGTGATTATTGTTCCGCCAACTTACGGAATGTATGAAGTGAGTGCGAACATCAATGATGTCTTTGTAAAGAAAGTTCCATTGACACCAGATTTTCAATTGGATATCGATTCAATTTCGGTTGCTTCTACGGAGCGGACAAAATTGATTTTCATTTGCTCGCCGAATAATCCTACCGGGAATAGTATCAATCGAGAGGATATCGAAATTATCTTGAATAACTTTCAGGGATTGGTTGTTGTTGACGAGGCGTACATTAATTATTCACGACAGCATTCGTTCATTAAAGAGTTGACGGAGTATCCCAATCTTGTTGTGATGCAAACACTTTCGAAAGCATGGGGATTGGCAGGAGCGAGAATAGGAATGGCATTTGCTTCAGAAGAAATAATTGAAGTCATGAATCGGATCAAGCCTCCGTATAATATTGGTCAACCAGCACAGGAGATTGCGATTGAAGCTCTGAATAATGTTGAACAGATTAATGAATGGATCAAAATTACAGTGCAGGAAAGAGCAAATCTTGCAAAAGCGTTGACTGGTATTTCGATTGTGAAAAATATTTTTGCTTCGGATTCAAATTTTCTCCTTGTGAAAGTGGAAGATCCGGATTTGTTGTACCATTATCTGGTGAAGAATGGAATTATTGTACGTGACCGATCGAAAGTGATTCTATGTGAAGGGTGTTTGCGAATTACAGTAGGAACGCCTGAGGAAAATAGTTCATTGGTGGAAGTAATGAAGAAGTATTAACGAGGCCACAAAGACACCAAGACGCGAAGGAACACCAATACTTCGTGAACCTTTAAGTCTTAGCGACTTCGTGGCAAAAAACAATAATATGAAAAAAGTACTTTTTATCGACCGCGACGGAACAATCATCTGGGAACCACCAGATACATTCCAGATTGATTCATTTTCAAAATTGAAATTTCTTCCCGGGTCAATTTCATATTTGAGAAAAATTGCGGAAGAACTCGATTATGAATTGGTGATAGTGACGAATCAGGACGGATTAGGAACTGCTTCGTATCCTGAAGATACTTTCTGGGCTGTTCAGAACTTCATGATGGAGACATTGACGAATGAAAATATTCACTTCGCTGAAGTATGCATCGACAAAAGTTTTCCTGAAGAGAATCTTGCAACACGGAAACCAGGAATAGGAATGCTCACTGAGTATTTGAATGGCGATTATGATCTCGCCAATTCGTTTGTCATTGGTGATCGTATTACGGATGTGAAGCTGGCACAAAATCTAGGTGCTAAGGCAATCTTGATCAAGAACTATGATTCGCCAGAAGGATTTGAAAATTCGATTTCTTGTATTGCTGAAAATTGGAAGACGATTTATGAGTTTCTAAAATCTCCACCGCGTAGTGTGAAGCACGAACGCAATACAAACGAAACAAAGATTTCAATTGAGTTGAATCTCGATGGAACCGGCAAAGCAGCTATTTCTACTGGTCTTGGGTTTTACGATCACATGTTAGAGCAGATCGCTCGTCATGGAAATCTCGATCTCACGATTTCTACGAAAGGTGATTTGCACATTGATGAACATCACACAATTGAAGATACTGGAATTGCATTGGGTGAAGCCTTCGCATTGGCGCTAGGTAACAAACGCGGCATTGAACGTTATGGATATTTACTTCCTATGGACGATTGTCTGGCGCAGGTTGCAATTGATTTCGGGGGAAGACCGTGGATTGAATGGAAAGCAGAATTCAAACGAGAAAAAATTGGTGAGATGCCAACAGAAATGTTTTTTCACTTCTTCAAGTCATTCAGCGATGCGGCGAAGTGTAATCTGAATATCAAGGCCGAGGGTGAGAATGAGCATCACAAGATTGAGGCGATATTCAAGGCTTTCGCGAAGGCGATTAAGTTGGCTGTGAAGCGGAATGCTGGCGACGACTCGTTGCCAAGTACCAAAGGAGTGCTGTAGTTCTCTGCGAGGCTTAACACGGCCCTTCGACAGGCTCAGGACAAGCTCACGGCGAAACGGCGACGTACTTTGTGTGCGAAGCCCACGCGGCACGGGGGATCGCTGAAGCGATCTCGAAGCTTAAACGTTAATGCTGTTTGAGTCCGTTGTTCGGCAATAGGCCGTTTTTAGTCTTTCTCCGTCCCTCCGCGCCCCCGTGTAAAGCGCCGCAGGCAGTCACGGTTTTAGAAAGTCGCCATCCACAATAAACAACTTCACTCCAGTCTTCGAACTTGTGCGATGCGAACTCAATCCATCTGAAACCTGATACGACATTCCTGCAGAAAGTTTGTGTACACTTCCATCTGCCAATTCTCCGCCCGGTAATACCGTTCGGACAAGAGTGTCCATTTCTCCTTCAATGCAATAAATGATGTGACCTTTTTCGCACCAATGATCGGCGGTGTAGTTGGGTGAATACTCAACAACTCTAATTCTTAGTCCCGGGTATTGAATGGTTTTCCAGTAAGCAATTCCGGTTTCTCCTTGGTGTTCGGAGGCTGAGAGGTTCTCCCAATCGGTAGTTTGGAATGCAATGCTTGTTTCCATGAGAAGTTTGAAAAATTACTTTACCGGATAATAAATGTTGAATAGATAATAATACGGTCCGAAGTAATGATGTGTGAAAATGCTTTTGCCATTGTCAGGATATAATTCATGGTAATGCGCATCGGGCTGTAGAATGATTGGAGTACCGCATGGAAAATAGGACATACTTTTCATGTATTCCTGTTTTGGCATTCCATCAATTTTTCTGCGAATGATTTTTCCGGTTTTCACAGCCAGATATTTTCGATATCTGCGCTGCGCACGTTTCGCTCCGCGGTTCATTTTTCGAATGAGATGTCGCCCGACTGATTTAGCTGGCCAACCGAGACGAACACGTTGATTGTATTCAGAAAAAGGATTTCCGGTGCTGAGATCATCTATTGTTTGAACAGTGAATGGACACTCCGGCACCCAATCGACTGAATTGATGATTCTGAAAGCCCAACCTTCCCGTGCAATAAAATCAAAATTGTAAGAGAATTTCAGATTCCCTGGTTTCGGTGCAGCACTACCGTAGACTTTAATGCGGATATCATTGGGAATTGTTGTTCCGCGTTGATAATACAAGTAAGAGTAAAGCAGGAATGCTATGGCACCACCTTGACTATGGCCCATGATGATGAAATCACGAATCCCGTTTGTATACTGCTCATTAATTTTTTTTACGACTTCGGGAGCGACGCTCGCCATTCCGATGGTCCAGCCGATATGAACGTATGCAGTGGAATCCTGAGCAAGTTTATAATCAAATAATTTTCCTTCACCCATGTTGAGTGTTCCAGTTGCGGGAATCATTCCGGAATAAAAATTTTCCAGCCACGATTCATTAGAACCAGTTGTCCCACGAATACTGATTACCGCAATCGAATCTTTTCCAAGCCAAAGATCCCAACGATTATCGAGTCCTCCGATTGGTGAACGGTAGATCATATCATATCCTGCGGGAGGAGGAAATTTCACGCGTGTCCAAGGCGTATCGATTCGGCGCGCACTGATCTGAAACATTTTTCGGAACTCATTCCCGTCGAAACCGGGTTGAATTTGTCGTGAGAAGCCATATTCTGCACAGAGTTGCAAGAGAAGAATGGTGAGGAAAAGGGACTTTCTCATTGGTCTAAGTTAAGTATAGAAGAAAGAAGTTTTGCCACTAAGTCACAAAGACTCCAAGAATCGCCAGGGAGGTGGAAACTTCTTCGTGTTTTCTTTGTGTCTTAGCGTCTTCGTGGCTGATTTTTGGCTTGCAGAACAGGAATATTTGGAAATTAAAGAATTCTGTCATTATATTTGCACCGTAATGAACAAGATCACAAACAACAAACATTGGTGGCATACTTCGAACTCTCTTCGAACTGTGTAACCATTGCTATTGTTGTCAATCATAAAGACAAGGCTCGCTGGACACAGCGGGCTTTTTTCGTTTAATCGATTATCATGATCACTGAAAGTATAGAATTACAGAAAGCTGCTTCAACGTTGCCACTTCAAAAAATGAGAGTGGTGACTACTTCGTATCCGGCAGATATTAGTACGCCAATTGGAGTTTACTTGAAATTGCGCGATCGATTTCCGGGAAGTATTCTACTTGAGAGCGCGGACAATCAGGAAGGGAAGAATAGCAAATCGTTTATTGGCTTTGATATTTTAGCGAGTATCGTGGCGAATCGTGAATCATGTGCGATTGAAATAAAAAATGAAAAAGTAAAATCGAAAACTGAGAATACTGCGGAGAATCCATTTTTAGTTCTCCATCGATTCATTTCATCTTTTGCGTTTTCAAATGAGGACGTCGCTGAATCAGGATTGATTGGATATATTGGTTATGATGCTGTGAAGTACATGGAAACTGTTCGTATTGATGCAAGGCAAGTTGAAAATGCAATACCGATTTTTCAATTCAATCTGTTTCGATTCATCATTGAGTTTGATCATCTTAAACACAAAGCGACAGTCAGACAAAATGTGATTGAAGGAGAAGACGAGGTGAATTTTCCATCGGAGGTCTTATCGGGTAGCAGCGGCACTACTTATCCGTTCAGGATGATTGGGGAGCAATTTTCATTTACTACTTCTCAAAAATTCATAGCGAATGTTGTTCGTGGGAAAGAATATTGCAGGCGTGGAGATGTGTTTCAGGTTGTGTTATCCAGAAAATTCGCGCAGAAATTTCAAGGTGACGATTTCAATGTGTATCGTTCGTTGCGAATGGTGAATCCTTCGCCTTATTTGTTTTATGCGGATTTCAAAAATTTCAGGCTTATGGGATCTTCACCGGAAGCGCAACTTGTGAGTAAAAATGGCGAAGCAGAAATTCATCCGATTGCGGGAACCTACAAAAAAACTGGCGTGTTCTTTGAGGACTTGATCTTGGCCGAAAAACTTCTCGCAGATAAGAAGGAAAGTGCGGAACATGTGATGTTGGTTGATCTCGCCAGAAATGACCTTGCGCGTTTTTGTAACAAAGTTGAAGTTGTAGAATACAAACAAGTCTACAATTATTCGCATGTCATGCATCTTGTTTCTAAAGTGAAGGGAAAAATCAATTCCGAAATGACGGTGGTTGATCAGATTACTCATTCGTTTCCTGCAGGAACACTTTCAGGTGCTCCCAAAGTAAGAGCAATGCAAATTATAGACGACTGTGAGGAAGTAGCACGCGATTGGTATGGCGGTTGTATTGGAATGATTGGATTCGATGGTTCTGTGAATATGGCTATTATGATCCGCACATTTTTGAGCAGGAATAATGAACTTCATTATCAGGCTGGAGCTGGAGTAGTTATTGATTCTGTCCCGGAAAATGAATTGAATGAAATAGATAATAAACTCGCCGCGTTGAAATTGGCATTAGAACAAGCTACAAAACTGTAAGGTGATGAACAAAATACTAGTTTTCGATAATTACGATTCATTTACCTACAATCTCGTTCATTTGATTGAGAAGGTCAGTCATGATGTTGTGGTTGAGGTATTCCGCAATGACAAAATTAGTCTAGATGAAATTGAAAAGTATGATCGCATCGTCATTTCTCCCGGGCCAGGAATTCCTGAGGAAGCTGGATTGTTGTTGGAAGTAATCAAGAGATTCAAAGGCAAGAAACCGATTTTCGGAGTGTGTTTGGGTCAACAGGCGATTGCAGTGGAAGCAGGAGCCAAACTGATTAATCTTGACAAAGTTTTTCATGGTGTTGCTA